>NZ_JBVVQQ010000026.1:0-105441 GCF_055811135.1 Mesorhizobium sp. WSM4817
GGCCGGGGCAGCGCCACCGGCGCCTTCGAGCGTATCGGCAATATCGCTGAATTTCTCGTCCAGCGCGGTGCCGAGCTGGCCGGCGCCGACCATGATGGCGAGCGCGATGAGAGCGGCGATCAGACCGTATTCGATGGCGGTCGCGCCGGATTCGTCCTTCACAAAACGTGCAATGAGATTAGACATTCGAGAGCTCCTACTCCAGGTGTTACAGCAATTCCGTCAACTTCTCTGTTGGCTGATCGGATACTGCCAATCTATCGAGAAGCTCTTTCGATCGACTTAATAAACAGCCTTACCGATTCCTTTCCGGCTTCGATGACATTGCGTGGTTAACCGTAGACTAAGCGGCGCCTATGGACCCGACAGGCGCAGCAGGCTGCGAAAGGGGCAATTTAGCGACCTGAGAAAGGGGCGGGCCGCTCCTGGCGATCCCAGCTCCAGGCGATCAAAGGGCCGAGCCCGACATCATCACGGCTCCCCTCCTTAACCCTTGCTTCACCAATCTCGTTCATGTTCCGTTGAGCAAATTGCCGCCGTGGAGCGCTTCAATGACCGGGCCGAGATCGTCCTTTCCGATTGCCGCGCTGCTTGCCGCCACGGCTCTTATCGTGCCGGCCAAGGCCGGCGCCGGCATCGAGGTCACCATGAACCAGGCGAAGATCGTCAAATTGTCGCGCGCTGCCGATACGATCGTCGTCGGCAATCCGGCGATCGCCGACGCCTCGGTGCAGGATGCTTCGACGATCGTGCTGACGGGCAAGGGCTTCGGCGTCACCAATCTCGTCGTCCTCGATCAGGAGGGCCGTCCGATCGTCGACGAGCAGATCACCGTCGTGCGACAGGACGCGTCCTCGGTGCGCATCTATCGACGCGCCGAAATACAGACCATGTCGTGCACGCCGTATTGCGAAAGCTCATATAAAAGCGAGGCGGAGAAGACCTCGGAAGCCGAGATGAGCGCCGGCCAGTAAGCGACCCGACCGTTTCGTCTCGCTGAAAAAGCCGCTTCGGTTATCGGCCTGTTAAAACCTCCCCTTCGAATTTAACGATCATCAAAACCGCACTTCAATGGGTTTGCGCTAATGTTGCCCGACACCCCCTAAGGGATCGGCAGGCACGGGACATGAGCAAAGCAGGACGATCAAGCCTTTCAGCGCGCTTCCTTGGCGACCGGCGCGGCAGCACCGCTTTGGAGTTCGCGATGCTTGCCGTGCCATTTGCGCTCCTCGTCTTTGCCATACTGGAGAGCTGCATTTCATTTGCCGGGCAAGAGGTGATGGCCAATATCACCGACGATGTCGCGCGCCAGCTGCGAACGGGCCAGGTAAGGCAGGCAAACGTAACCGAGGCGACGCTGAAGTCCATGATCTGCAGCCGGCTGGAGATCATGGTCGCCAAGGACTGCCCGGGATTGGAAGTGGATCTGCGCGCGTATCCGAGCTTCGCCGCTGCGGCCCAGGCGGGCTTCAATATCCAAGACGGCGAAATCGCGTTGACCGGTATAACCCCCTCGACTTTTACGGTATCCCCGGGCTTGGCTGAATCGATAAACATGCTGCGGGTTTTTTACAAATGGCCCGTCATGACCGATTTCATGGCCAAGTCGATGGCCAATCTGAAAGACGGCAACACGCTGCATTTCGCATCGATGACCTGGAAGAACGAGCCGTTCGACGACTGAAAATGCAAACCGCTGCGTGGGAAAAGGACGATAGCATGGGGCGTGCGGGGCACATATGAGGACCGCTGGGATATGCGCGAAAGCCATACGGTTCTGCCGTGATCGCCGCGGTGTCGCGGCGGTTGAGTTTGCCTTCATCGTGCCCGTCCTGCTGATGATGTACTTCTTGACCATGGAAGCCTCGCAAGCCATCGAGACCAACAAAAGGTCAGTCGCATCGGCAGCATGGTGGCGGATCTCGTCACCCAGCAGCAGACCGTCACGCCGGCCGAACTCGATGCGATCATGCAGATCGGCAACTCCTCCCTTCAGCCGTACAACCGATCGATCCCGGAAATCACCATCACCGCGATCCAGGTCACGAACGAGCCGACGCCGCGGGTGCTGGTCGCTTGGTCACGCAAGATGGTCGGCGATGCCTTCAGCGCCGGCGCCGCCAAAAACTCCGTCACCACGGTTGCACCGCAGCTCGAGGTCAAGGGCACGTTTCTCGTTCGCGTCGAAAGCAATCTGGCATACGAGCCGATCATCACCTGGTCGGCGGATAGTGAAAAGCGGCTTGGCTTCAGTTCGGCTTTCAACTCGATATCGATGGGCGAAACTTATTATCTCAGGCCCCGCAGGAGCCCGACGATTACCTGCGACACCTGCTGAACGACGGCGCCCGATCGCCATTGCTATCGGCCTGACACTAGGCGCACGATAGCCGCGGATGCCTTGCATGTCGCATGTGAGTTCCCTCTCGTTTTCGTCGATCCACGCCGATGCCGGCGACAATTCTACCATCGCGCCCGGATGTGCACACAGCCGTCTGGTTCCGAATTGCCAATGGCGGCGCGGCCGCCTATGTCTGGGCTGACAGACAAACGATAATAATGAATCCCTGCAATGGCGCGCGCCTTCCTTTTTGTTCTCGATTCCTTCGGCATCGGCGGCGCGGCCGACGCCGAGCGCTATGGCGACACCGGTTCCAACACGTTCGGACACATCGCTCGAGCCTGCGCGGAAGGCCGGGCGGATCGCGAGGGGCTGCGCAAAGGCCCGCTTTTCGTGCCCAACATGCTCTCGCTCGGCCTGGCGCACGCGGCGAAAACCGCGACAGGATTCTGCTTCGACAGCAGCGGCCTGCTTGCCTCCGCCTTCCACGGCGCGGCGCAAGAGATTTCGAGCGGCAAGGACACGCCGTCAGGCCATTGGGAAATCGCCGCCTTGCCGGTCCGCTTCGACTGGGGCTATTTCCCGGACACGGTTCCCGCCTTTCCAGCCGAGCTGACCGAAGCGATCATTCGCGAAGGAGAGGTGCCGGGCATTCTCGGCAATTGCCATGCTCCGGGCACCGAGATCATCGAGCGGTACGGCGAGGAACATGTCCGCACCGGCAAGCCGATCTGCTACACTTCGGTCGACTCCGTCCTGCAGATCGCCGCGCATGAAGTTCACTTCGGCCTGGAGCGCCTCTACGAATTCTGCAAGGTGGTGCGCAGGCTGGTCGATCCGCTGAACATCGGACGGGTGATCGCGCGGCCTTTCATTGGCGAAACCGCCGCCAGCTTCGAACGGACGCACAACCGCCGGGACTATTCGGTGCCGCCGCCCGAACCGACCCTGCTCGACCGGCTGACGGCGCGCGGCAGCCGGGTCATCGCGGTCGGCAAGATCGGCGACATCTTCGCCCATCGCGGCATTTCGGAAGTGCGCAAGGCCGCCGGCAACATGGCGATGTTCGACAAAGCACTCGGCGCGATGGACGACGCGGGCGACGGCGATCTCGTCTTCGCCAATTTCGTCGATTTCGACACCGAGTTCGGCCATCGGCGCGACGTTGCCGGCTATGCCGCCGCGCTCGAGGCCTTCGACCGGCGGCTGCCGGAGGCGCTTGCACGGCTGAGGGCAGGCGACCTTCTCATCCTCACGGCCGACCATGGCAACGACCCGACCTGGCACGGCACCGATCATACGCGCGAACGCATTCCGGTGATCGGCACCGGACCGGGCTTTGGCGGCGACATCGGGTTGAGAACGACGTTCGCCGACATCGGTGAAACCGTCGCCGAGCATCTTGGGTTGGCTCGCGGCCGTCACGGCACCTCCTTCTACACAGCGATAGGCGGCCATGCCTGAGTTGCCTGAGGTCGAAACGGTGCGGCGGGGCCTGCAGCCGGTTCTGGAAGGCGCCCGCATCGCCCGTGTCGAGGCGCGCCGGCCCGACCTGCGCTTTCCCTTTCCCGAAAAATTCCTGGAGAGGCTGACCGGCAAGACGATTACGGCGCTCGGCCGCCGGGCCAAATACCTGACGATGCACCTGGAAGGCGGTCCGGTGCTGATCTGCCATCTCGGCATGTCAGGCTCGTTCCGCATCGAAACGTCTGATGACACGCCCGAAAGCAGCGAAATGCTGGGCGCGTTTTATCATGAGCGCCCGAAGGCCGCGGTGCACGACCATGTCGTCTTCCATATCGTCTCTCCCCAAGGCGCCCGGTCCCGGGTGACCTTCAACGATCCGCGCCGTTTCGGCTTCATGCTGTTTTCGGAAGGGACGCCTGACACGCATCCGATGCTGGCGGGACTTGGCGTCGAGCCGACAGGCAATGCGTTGGACGGCGAACTGCTCGCCTCGCTGCTGAAAGGCCGGAAGTCGCCGCTAAAGGCAGCACTTCTCGATCAGCGGCTGATCGCCGGGCTCGGCAATATCTACGTGTCGGAGGCGCTGTTGCGCGCCGGCCTGTCGCCGTTGCGCGAGGCGGGCACCATCGCGAAGCCTGGAAAGAAGGCCAAACAGCAGCGCGACGCCCTGGCCGAAGCAATCCGCGAAGTGATCGCCGATGCGATCGCCGCCGGTGGATCGTCGCTGCGCGACTACGTGCAGACCGACGGGTCCCTGGGCTATTTCCAGCATTCGTTCGCGGTCTATGATCGCGAGGGCGAGCCCTGCTCCAAGCACGGCTGCAGCGGCCATATAGAACGCATCGTGCAAAGCGGGCGTTCCACCTTCTATTGCCGGAGCTGTCAGTTGTGATTTAGGTGGGGGCGTAAGCCAGGTGCCGGGTGTGAGTTGGACGCCTGATGCAAGGAGATGACCGAGTGAGGAGATACAGTCATGGCCTATGAAACGATTATCGTCGAAACCCGCGGCAAGGTCGGGCTGATGACGCTGAACCGGCCGAAGGCGCTCAATGCGCTGAACTCGCAGGTCCTGGCGGACGTGGTCGCAGCCGTGAACGGCTTCTGCGCGAATGCCGACATCGGCGCGATGGTCATCACCGGCTCCGAAAAAGCCTTCGCGGCAGGTGCCGACATCAAGGAAATGCAGGCGATCTCCTTTGTCGACGCCTATGTGCAGGATTTCTTTATCGGCTGGGAAGAGCTCACCCGGGTGCGCAAGCCTGTCATCGCGGCGGTGGCCGGCTATGCGCTCGGCGGCGGCTGCGAACTGGCGATGATGTGCGATTTCATCATCGCCGCCGACAACGCCAAGTTCGGCCAGCCCGAGATCACGCTCGGCGTCATGCCGGGCATGGGCGGATCGCAGCGCCTGACCCGTTTCGTCGGCAAGTCGAAGGCGATGGACATGTGCCTGACCGGACGGATGATGGATGCGGCGGAAGCCGAGCGTTGCGGCCTGGTGTCGCGTGTCGTGCCCGCCGGCGAATTGCTCGAGGAGGCGTTGAAGGCGGCGGCCAAGATAGCCGATTTTTCGCTGCCGTCGGTGATGATGGCGAAAGAGGCCGTCAACCGCGCCTATGAAACGACACTGGCCGAGGGGCTGCGGTTCGAGCGCCGGCTGTTTCACTCACTGTTTGCGCTCGATGACCAGAAGGAAGGCATGGCGGCCTTTGTCGAGAAGCGGAAGCCAAATTTCTCGAACCGGTAGCCAAATTTCTCGAACTGGTAAGATGGCGACGACATCAGCCGGGAGCGAGCGACAGCAGCGGCCCAAAAAGAAGGCGAAGCAGCGTTGACGCGCCGGAAAAGCTGAACTATAAGCCGCACCAACCGAGGCGGCCCTGTGGCTGCCCGTTTGTTTTTTGCGCCTTGCGGCATCCCGCATGCGCCCACCAGATCAGAAGAGAGGCATCATGGCCAATACCTCCTCGGCCAAAAAGGCAACGCGCAAGATCGCCCGCCGCACGGCGATCAACAAGAACCGCCGCTCGCGCGTGCGGACCTACATCCGCCAGGTCGAAGAGGCGCTCGCCTCGGGCGACAAGGCGGCCGCGCAGGCTGCTTTCAAGGTGGCTGAGCCGGAATTGATGCGCGCCGCGAGCAAGGGCGTGGTGCACAAGAATACGGCATCCCGCAAGGTGTCGCGCCTGGCCCAGCGCCTCAAGGTGTTGTCGGCCTAACCCGGATATCCGGGCTGATATACCTTTACTAAA
The DNA here is from genome assembly GCF_055811135.1 of Mesorhizobium sp. WSM4817. NCBI lineage: Bacteria > Pseudomonadati > Pseudomonadota > Alphaproteobacteria > Hyphomicrobiales > Phyllobacteriaceae > Mesorhizobium > Mesorhizobium sp. WSM4817. Next base: position 6,061 of record NZ_JBVVQQ010000026.1, read on the forward strand.
CTTGTCCTTTTCAGACCCGGCCGCTCGTGCCGGGTTTTTTCGTTTGCCGGCAAGTACTTAAAAAGAAAGCCCGCAAGCAACACCCCGCACGATTTCGAAGTTCGAATTGCTTTGCCGGCATATACATGCCGGCTGACAGGCGCAGGCGCTGAAAGCGTTCACGGCGAAAATATCAACTGTCGAAAATCACCTTTATTTTTCAAACGGTTGCGGATGGTCATCCACAGCTTGTTCACATCGCGTGCGAGGGATGGGGGACAATTGCCTGTCAAGAAAATTATTTGATAAAATTTCGCGCGACGCGGCCTTTTTCACATTCGCCGGAAAAGGGTTTGAATCACAATGGGTTTGTCAAAATAAGCCAGTGCAACGCAGGCTCCGAACCCGTTTGCGCTAACCACATTCCTTAAAAATCCGTTAGTCGTGGCCTTGCCCTATCCACAGCGATTTCGCTAAGGTCTGTCTATCGAGAGGGACGGGCTGTTGGCCCTTAACCCAGCCTGAATCGGCCAGCAAAAAAGTGGCAGAATTCATGACGCGGATCATCTCCGCGTACGGGTTTGGTTTGCCTTTTCGATACGGTAGGGGAATGGCGTAATTGTACATGGCAGATCAATGACGCGCCGGCGTTTCGCCGGGCGGAATTGTATTGCCCTGACATGACCAAAGCGGGCTGGCTCCGAGGAGCCGGCGCCGGTTCCCTGACAATGAGGCGACATCAGCTGCCGGCGGCGGCGGTGGTGTCGCTGCGAGGACACGGTCGCCGGAAACATGGATGCAGGAGGCGCATTCCCGGCGGAAAAAGGTACAAAAGGACAAGGAACTCGATCATGCAGAGCGGCATCGAAAGGGAGCTTACGGGCGACCTCCCATTCCCTGGGACCTTAACCGGAGGGGACGCCATGTCGGCTTCCATCGACGCGGAACAAAAGTTCGACCGGGTCAAGGCCCAGTTGAAGGCGCGTCTGGGAACCGAAGTCTATTCGAGCTGGTTCGGGCGCATGAAGGTCGCCGAGGCGTCCCGGGGCATTGTCCGCATCTCGGTGCCCACCGCCTTCCTGCGCTCGTGGATCAACGGCCACTACCTCGACCTCATCGCCGAGCTGTGGAAACACGAGGATCCTGAAATCCTCAAGATCGAGATCGTCGTGCGCACCGCTACCCGCCCGGGGCGCAACGGCGTCGAGCCCGAAGTGGCCCCGGCGCGCAAGATGACCAGGCAAGCGCAAACGGCGCTGGCCGCGGGAACAGCGGCCCCCGGCAGGGTGGAGCGGGTACCGGCACCTCGCCCGGGAATGCCTGCCGAGACCGAGTTCCGGCACAATGTGCTCGGTTCGCCGCTTGACCCGCGCTACACGTTCGGCTCCTTCATCGAAGGACCGTCGAACCGGGTGGCCTTCGCCGCCGCCAAGGCGGTGGCGGAATCGCAGTCGAGCGCGGTGCGTTTCAATCCGCTGTTTCTGCACGCGACGGTGGGGCTGGGCAAGACGCACCTGCTGCAGGCGATCGCGGCGGAATCGCTGAAGCAGAATCCGAAGTCGCGCGTCGTCTATCTCACGGCCGAATATTTCATGTGGCGGTTTGCCACCGCGATCCGCGACAACAACGCGCTGACGCTGAAGGAACAGTTGCGCGACATCGACCTCCTCATCATCGACGACATGCAGTTCCTGCAGGGCAAGTCGATCCAGCATGAATTCTGCCATCTGATCAACATGCTGCTCGACAGCGCCAAGCAGGTGGTGGTCGCCGCCGACCGGCCGCCGTCGGAACTGGAATCACTGGAGCCCCGCGTCCGCTCGCGCCTCAACGGCGGCGTCGCGCTCGAAATGTCGGCGCCGGATTTCGCCATGCGGATCGGCATGCTCAAGCTGCGCCTTGCCACCGCCAAGGCCGACGATCAATCGCTCGACATCTCGGAGGAGATCCTCAACCATGTCGCCCGCACGGTGACCGGCAGCGGGCGTGAACTCGAAGGTGCGTTCAACCAGCTTCTGTTCCGCCAGTCGTTCGAACCGCAGATCACCATCGACCGCATCGATGAGATCCTCGGCCACATCTATCGTTCGGGCGAGCCGAAGCGGGTGCGCATCGAGGACATCCAGCGCATCGTCGCGCGCCACTACAATGTGTCGAAGACGGAACTTCTGTCCAACCGGCGCACCCGCACCATCGTCAAGCCGCGGCAGGTCGCCATGTACCTGTCGAAGGTGATGACACCGCGCTCCTTGCCGGAGATCGGGCGGCGTTTCGGTGGCCGCGACCACACGACGGTGCTGCACGCCGTGCGCAAGATCGAGGATCTTTCAGGCGTCGACAACACGCTGGCGCAGGAGCTCGAATTGCTGAGAAGACTGATCAACGACCAGGCCTGACCGGCCCGAAAAAACAAAAGCGTGTCGCGTCTGGATGGCTGCAACGCGCTTGAAATCACGGTCTTTATGCACGTCGTTGCCGCAAAGCCCATGCACACTCTCGGGCCTGATCCGAGGGCATGCTTTTGGGCGACAGGCATGGCTTGCGGGCTTCGCCGGTTTTATCCCAAGAAAGCCCGCGTAACCGGCCCGAACCGTCAGCACGGGCTTGCGTTCACGGGTTTTTTCCTGTCAGTTTGTGCAGATTCTGAGCCTGTTCAGACCTTTCGCGGGTTGCCGCTTGCCGGAGACCCGCTCATTCATTCAAGCGAGCCTGTTTCGTCATGCGTGTTATCCTGGAACGGTCAAATCTCCTGAAGTCGCTCAACCACGTTCATCGCGTGGTCGAACGGCGCAACACCATACCGATCCTGTCGAACGTGCTGCTGAGCGCCGAAGGCGCCACCCTTGAAATGAAGGCGACCGACCTCGACCTGGAGGTGACCGAAGCCACGCCCGCCAAGGTCGAGCGCGGCGGCGCGACGACGGTCCCGGCGCACCTGCTCTACGACATCGTGCGCAAGCTCGCCGACGGCGCGGAGGTCATGCTGACGACCGACGAGGACGGCAACGCCATGACGGTGACCTCGGGCCGCTCGAGCTTCCGCCTGCAGTGCCTGCCGCAATCCGATTTCCCGGAGCTTTCGGCCGGATCGTTCTCGCATATCTTCCGGCTCGATTCGGTCGCGCTCCAGGGCCTGATCGAGAAGACCCAATTCGCCATCTCCACCGAAGAGACGCGCTACTACCTGAACGGCATCTACCTGCACACGCATGACGCCGACGGCAAGCTGAAGCTGCGCTCGGTAGCGACCGACGGCCATCGGCTGGCGCGCGCCGAGATCGACGCGCCGGCAGGATCGGAAGGCATGCCGGGCATCATCATTCCGCGCAAGACGGTGAGCGAATTGCAAAAGCTCGTCGACGACCCTGATATCGCGGTGACCACCGAATTGTCCGACACCAAGATCCGTTTCACCATCGGCAGCGTCGTTTTGACCTCGAAGCTGATCGACGGCACCTTCCCGGACTATCAGCGGGTGATCCCGACCGGCAACGACAAGAAGCTGATCATCGACCGCCAGAGTTTCGCCGCCGCCGTCGACCGCGTCTCGACCATTTCGTCCGAACGCGGCCGGGCGGTGAAGCTTTCGATTGGAGAAGGCCAGGTCACGCTTGCAGTCAACAATCCGGATTCAGGCAGCGCCACCGAGGAACTGGCCGCGGATTATTCGTCCGACGCGATCGAAATCGGCTTCAACGCCAAATATCTGCTCGACGTCGCCGCCCAGTTGACCGGCACCGAGGCAAAATTCATGCTGGCGGATGCCGGCTCGCCAACGCTGATCCACGACATGGCCGACGAAACCACCCTCTACGTGCTGATGCCGATGCGGGTCTGATGCATGTCGCGCAAAAGTGTGCCGCGGTTTTGCGATAACGACATGCATAAAACAACAAACCTAAAGCGCGTCCCATGAGGCCGGTCAAACGCGGCGCGCTTTAGGCCCGAACGAGGCCATCTTGCTGTCATGACCGGAGTTGCGAAGCAGCCTGAGCGCGATCAGCAGACTCATATAAGTAAGCTTTCGCTTACCAATTTCCGCAATTACACAACACTTTCGATCGATCTCGATCCCGGCCCGGTGGTTTTTTCCGGTGACAATGGTGCCGGCAAAACCAATCTGCTGGAGGCGATCTCCCTGTTGACGCCGGGGCGCGGCCTGCGCCGTGCGCCTTATGCCGACGTGGCGCGCGAAGGCGGCGACGGCGGCTTTGCCATTCATGCCCGGCTCGATGGGCCGGTCGGCCCGGTCGAGATCGGCACCGGCATCGCGGGCGGCGACGCCGCCGAAGGCGGCCGGCGGGTGCGGATCAACGGCGCGGCGGCGCGCTCGGCGGAGGACATGCTGGAATGGTTGCGCGTCGTCTGGCTGACACCGGCGATGGATGCATTGTTCACCGGGCCGGCCGCAGATCGGCGGCGCTTTCTCGACCGGCAGGTGCTGGCGATCGATCCGGGCCACGGCCAGCGCGCGCTCGACTACGAAAAAGCGATGCGCGGCCGCAATCGACTGCTCGCCGAAGGCTCGCGCGATGGCGCCTGGTTCGATGCGATCGAGACGCAAATGGCCGAAACCGGTGTGGCGATTGCCGCGGCGCGTGCCGAACTGGTGCGCCTGCTCACCGCCATGATCGACAGGCTGCCAAGCTCCGGTCCGTTTCCGCAAGCCGACATCGGCCTGTCCGGCGCGCTGGAAAGCGAGGTCGCAACCAGCGCGGCTGTCGATGTCGAGGAGCGGTTCCGCCGCACTCTTGCCGAAGCGCGCGATCGCGACCGCGCCGCCGGGCGCACGCTCGACGGGCCGCACCGGTCGGACCTCGTGGTGCGGCACCGGCCCAAGGCGATGCCGGCCGAACTCTGTTCGACGGGCGAGCAGAAGGCGCTGCTGGTCGGCATGGTCCTGTCGCACGCCCGGCTGACCGGCGAGATGTCTGGCATGACGCCGATCCTGCTGCTCGACGAAATCGCCGCCCATCTCGACTCGGGCCGACGCGCCGCGCTGTTCTCGATCCTCGAAGAGCTGAACTGCCAGGCTTTCATGACCGGGACCGATGCGGCGCTGTTTTCCAGTCTCAACGGACGCGCGCAGTTTTTGACCGTCGATCATGGCACGGTTCGGTGAATGGTGAATGGTGAATGGTGAATGGTGAATGGTAGTGAGAGCGCCATTATTTCACTAATCACTAATCACTACTGAGTGGTCGCTATCCACTATTCACTATTCACTATTCACTATTCACTATTCACCATTCACCATTCACACTAGTCAACTGCTGCGCACCCCGATGGGCAAGCCGATGGCAGGCTTTGGCAACGTGCATTGCCGCCTGACAAGGTTTTTCTCCCGCTATATGGTCCGACGATGATCACCACCGCGCTCACCAACGAAGAACTCGAACGCTACGCCCGCCACATCGTGCTGCCCGAGATCGGCGGCGCCGGCCAGCAGCGACTGAAGCGGGCTCGGGTCCTGGTCATCGGCGCCGGCGGGCTGGGAGCGCCGGTGCTTGAATATCTTGCCGCAGCCGGCGTCGGCACACTCGGCATCGTCGACGACGACAGCGTCTCGCTGTCGAACCTGCAAAGGCAGGTGATCCACGGCACCGGCGCTGTCGGCATGGCGAAGACCGACAGTGCCAAGGCGGCGATCGCCCGCATCAACCCCAACGTCGCCGTGGAACTGCACAATCTCAGGCTGACGGCGGACAACGCCCCTGCCCTTGTCGCCGGTTATGACATCGTCGTCGACGGCTCCGACAATTTCGAAACCCGTTATGCGGTGGCCGACGCCTGCGCCGCGGAAAAGCGGCCGCTGGTCCATGCCGCCGTCGGCCGCTTCGACGGCTCGGTGACCGTGCTGAAACCGTTCGAGACCGGCACTGACGGCAGCCCGAATCCGAGTTATCGCGATCTTTTCCCGGAACCACCGCCGGCCGGCTTGGTGCCATCCTGCGCCGTGGCCGGCGTGCTCGGCGTGCTGACCGGCGTCGTCGGCACGCTGCAGGCCATGGAGGCGATCAAGCTGATCGCCGGCATCGGCGAGCCGCTGGTCGGCCGGCTGCTGCTTTACGATGCGTTGGCCGCGCGCTTCGACACGATCCGCTACAAGAGCAGCTAGATTTTGGGCAGCCTGGTTTCCGTCGCGCAGCTTCCGGCCGATTTCGAGCGTTGGGACGAGGTGCTGGCGCTGATCATGCGCGCCTTCGCTGCCATGGACGGCGTCATCGATCCGCCATCGTCGGCGCATCGGCTCACGGTCGAGAATCTCCGCGACAAGGCCCGGCAGGAGACGGGCTTTGCGGCGCTGAACGACGGCAGGATTGTCGGCTGCGTTTTTGTCCTTGAGCGGGCCAGAGATTTCTATGTCGGAAAGCTCGCGGTCGAACCGGATTTTCGGGGACAAGGCATCGCCAGGCGGCTGATGCAAGCTGTCGAGGATCTTGCCCGCAACCGCGGCAAGCCTGCCATCGAGCTTCAGACGCGGATCGAATTGACCGCGAATCACGCGGCCTTTGCCCGCCTTGGCTTTCGCGAAACGGAACGGACGGCGCACACTGGCTATGACCGACCACCTCGATCACCATGCGCAAGGTTCTTTCGTAAGTATACGCTAACTTAAAATGGCAGCCGGTCACGTCCGCAGCGGCAGCACGCGATCCGGCGGCCGATGGCCATCGAAGAAGGCGCGGATGTTGATGATCACCTTCTCGCCCATGTCGATCCGGCCTTCGAGCGTCGCCGACCCCATATGCGGCAACAGCACGACCTTGCCCTTGGCGGCGAGCTTCAGCAATTTGCTGTTCAGCGCCGGCTCATGCTCGTAGACGTCGAGCCCGGCGCCGGCGATCTTGCCGTCCTGGATCAGCTTGACCAGAGAGTCCTCGTCGATGATGTCGCCGCGCGCCGTGTTGACGATGTAAGCGGACGGTTGCAGAAGCGCCAGCCGCCGCGCCGAAAGCAGATGGAAGGTCGCCGGCGTCGACGGACAATTGACCGAAATGATGTCCATGCGGGCAAGCATCTGGTCGAGGCTTTCCCAATAGGTCGCCTCCAGCTCATCCTCGACCGCGGCAAGGACGCGATGGCGGTTGTGATAGTGGATCGACAGGCCAAAGGCCTTGGCCCGCCGGGCGACGGCGGTGCCGATGCGGCCCATGCCGACAATGCCGAGGCGTTTGCCCCAGATACGCCGGCCGAGCATCCAGGTCGGCGACCAGCCGGCCCATTTCTTGTCGCCGGTCAGCACATTGGCGCCTTCCGCCAGCCGCCGCGGCACCGCCAGCATCAGCGCCATGGTCATGTCGGCGGTATCTTCGGTCAGCACGTTCGGCGTGTTGGTGACGGTAATGCCCTTCTTCGCTGCTGCTGACACGTCGATCTTGTCGACGCCGTTGCCGAAATTGGCGATCAGCTTAAGGTTGTCGCCGGCCTGCGCGATCAGCGCCGCGTCGATTTGATCGGTTATGGTCGGCACCAGCACGTCGGCTTCCTTGACCGCCGCGACCAATTCCGGCTGCGTCATCGGCCGGTCTTCGACATTCAGCCGGGCGTCGAAAAGCTCACGCATGCGGGTCTCGACCGGGTCGGGCAGCTTGCGCGTGATGACGACGAGGGGCCTTTTTCTGCCTACCATTGTTTCCTCGAACCCGACCTCGTTGAGACCTCTTTAACCAAGACAGGCGAAACTGCAGGCCGGTCGCGGTGCCAGTTCTCCATGTAACAAGAGGTTCCGCCGAAGACAAAGAAAAAGGGGCGCCAGGGCCGATGAGCCGGCGCCGAAAGGGAACGAAAGTGTCTGGTTTCGCGTCGCTCCGCCTGGCCCTCAGCGCAGCATTTCTCGGCGCTCTGCTTTATTCCCCGGATGTGGCGGCACAGAATGCGGCAGCACCGACCCAGAGCGTCACGCTCGGGCCGAGCGGCCTGCCGCTGCCGCGCTTCGTCAGCCTGAAAGCCGGCCGCGTCAACTCCCGCGTCGGACCAGGCGTCAACTATTCCGTCGACTGGATGTATATGAAGCCCGGCCTGCCGATGGAGATCATCCAGGAATTTGACACCTGGCGTCGTGTGCGCGATGCCGATGGCTCGGAAGGCTGGATCAACCAGTCGCTGCTTTCCGGTCGCCGCACGGCGATCGTGGCACCCTGGCAGCGCGGCAAGGATGCCCGAATCAACCTGCTCGACGACCCGCAAAAGGACGCCGGCATCGTCGCAATCGTCGAGCCGGGCGCCATGGGCACGATCAAGTCCTGTGACGGCGAATGGTGCGAAATGACCTTCAATGGCCACACCGGCTGGCTCGCCCAGTCGCTGGTCTGGGGCGCCTATCCGGGCGAACGGGTCAAGGACTGACCTCTTCCTGTCGGTTCGGGATGATGGGCATGTCGCGCAAAAGTGCGCAGCGGTTTTGCGATAACGACATGCGTAAAAGCGCCGATCACTCGCAGCGTTTCGGGCGCAGCCTCACGACGATATCGACATTGGCGATCTCCATCCCCTCCGGTGGCTCCGGCAGGTTGGAAACCGTGACAGGACCGCTGGCGATGTCGAAAATCCTGTTTTCGCCCTCAATGTAGAAATGATGGTGATCGGAGGTGTTGGTGTCGAAGTAGGTCTTCGACCCCTCGACGGCCAGGATGCGCAGAAGGCCCGCCTGGGTGAATTGATGAAGGGCGTTGTAGACGGTGGCGAGCGATACCGGCACGCCGGCGGCGATCGCCTCCTCGTGCAGTTCCTCGGCCGACAGATGGCGGTCGCCTTTGGCAAAAAGCAGATCGGCCAGCGCAATGCGCTGACGCGTCGGCCTCAGGCCAGCTTCGCGAACCCGCTTGTCCACAGCGACATTTTCCTTCCGGCAGCCCAGATCCATCTATCCGTCCAAGCTCAAGTTTCGCCTCAAGAGCTGCCCAGAACGGCAAAAAACGAACATTGACCGAACCTGGACATCCCCCGACATATATTCTGTCGGCCGAATACGATCAATAGCGCGCATTGACCGTGGCAGGCGGGCAGGTTAAGCGCAAACGCCGGTTTCCGGCCGGAAATAGATTGTGCTAGGAACCAACGACAAGGGCGCGCTACCGCCCGGACGATTATTGGGGACGGAGACTGATGGCGGTTTCGAAATCCAGCTACGATTACGAGGAACTGCTTGCCTGCGCCCGCGGCGAGCTGTTCGGACCTGGAAACGCCCAACTCCCCTATCCGCCGATGCTGATGTTCGACCGCATCACCGAAATCAGCGAGACTGGCGGCGCCTTCGACAAGGGCTTCATCCGCGCCGAATTCGACATCAAGCCGGACCTGTGGTTTTTCGCCTGCCACTTCATCGGCAACCCGATCATGCCGGGATGCCTGGGCCTCGACGCCATGTGGCAATTGACGGGATTCTACCTCGGCTGGCTCGGCGAGCCGGGCAAGGGCATGGCGCTGTCGACCGGCGAAGTGAAATTCAAAGGCATGGTGACGCCGTCGGTCAAGAAGGTAGAATATGGCGTGGACTTCAAGCGCGTGATGCGCGGCCGGCTGGTGCTGGGTATCGCCGATGGCTGGCTGAAGGCGGATGGCGAACCCATATACGCAGCAACGGATCTCAAGGTGGGACTGTCCAAGCAATCGGCCGCCGCCTGACCGGCGCCTGCGCAGCGCGGCGAGTCCGCGGGAGGCGCAAAGGAAGCTGTAGAACTTAATTTGCGCATCCTTGTCCGGCAGGTTTCGGTCCGGCAGGTTTCGGGTTCATGCGCTGGAAAGGAGTTGCGAATGAGACGGGTCGTAGTGACAGGCCTCGGCATCGTGTCGTCGATCGGCAACAATGCCAACGAGGTGCAGGCCTCGCTGCATGATGCCAGATCCGGCATCAGCTTCTCCGATTCCTTCGCCGAACACGGCTTCCGCTGCCAGGTCTGGGGAGCGCCGACGCTCGACCCCGCCGCGCTGATCGATCGCCGCGCCATGCGCTTCCTGTCGCAAGGTGCGGCCTGGAACCATGTCGCCATGGACCAGGCGATCGTGGACGCTGGACTTGGCGAGAACGACATCACCAATGAGCGCACCGGCATCGTCATGGGATCGGGCGGACCATCGACCAGAACCATCGTCGAGGCCGCAGAAACCACGCTCAAGAACGGCAGCCCCAAGCGAATCGGCCCGTTCGCGGTGCCGAAGGCGATGTCGTCGACCGCTTCGGCGACGCTCGCCACCTGGTTCAAGATCCACGGCGTCAATTATTCGATCTCTTCGGCCTGCTCGACCTCGGCGCATTGCATCGGCAATGGCTACGAACTGATCCAGTGGGGCAAGCAGGACATGGTCTTCGCCGGCGGCCATGAGGACCTCGACTGGACGATGTCGGACCTGTTCGATGCGATGGGCGCCATGTCCTCCAAGTTCAACGACCGGGCATCGGCTGCCTCGCGCGCCTATGACGTCGATCGCGACGGCTTCGTCATTGCCGGCGGCGCCGGCGTGCTGGTGCTGGAAGAGCTCGAGCACGCCAAGGCGCGCGGCGCCAAGATCTATGCCGAGGTCGTCGGCTATGGCGCGACCTCCGACGGCTTCGACATGGTGGCGCCCTCGGGCGAAGGCGCGGTGCGCTGCATGCGGCAGGCGCTGGCGACCGTCTCTTCGCCGGTCGACTACATCAACACGCACGGCACCTCGACGCCGGTCGGCGACTCCAGGGAAATGGGCGCGATCCGCGAGGTGTTCGGCGAAAACATGCCGTTCATCACCTCGACGAAATCGCTGACCGGCCACTCGCTGGGTGCGGCGGGCGTGCAGGAATCGATCTACTCGATCCTGATGATGCAAGGCGGATTCATCGGCGAGAGCGCCCACATCGAGCAGCTCGATCCGGAATTCGAGGGTATGCCGATCGTGCGAGAGCGCATCGACGATGCCAGGATCGACACCGTCCTGTCCAACTCGTTCGGTTTCGGCGGCACCAACGCAACGCTGATTTTCCAGCGCTATTCCGCATAAGGACTGCCAACCATGGACGGATTGATGAAGGGCAAGCGCGGGCTTGTCATGGGTGTCGCCAACGACCATTCGATCGCCTGGGGCATCGCCCGGAAACTGTCCGAACATGGGGCGGAACTCGCCTTCACCTATCAGGGCGAAGCCTTCGGGCGCCGGGTCAAGCCGCTCGCCGACAAGCTCGGCTCCTCGCTGGTCGTGCCTTGCGACGTCGAGGACAGCGCATCGGTTGCCGCCACCTTCGAGACCTTGGGCGAGGCCTGGGGCGGCCTGGACTTCGTCGTCCACGCCATCGGCTTTTCCGACAAGAACGAGCTGAAAGGCCTTTACGCCGACACCAGCCGCGACAATTTCGTCCGCACCATGGTCATCTCCTGCTATTCCTTCACCGAGGTCGCCCGTCATGCGGCCGCGCTGATGAGGGACGGCGGCTCGATGATCACACTGACCTATGCCGGTTCGGTCCGCGTCATGCCGAACTACAACGTCATGGGCGTCGCCAAGGCCGGGCTTGAAGCCAGCGTCCGCTATCTCGCCAACGACTACGGCCCGCGCGGCATCAGGGTGAACGGCATATCCGCCGGACCGGTACGGACACTGGCCGGCGCCGGGATTTCCGACGCACGCCACATGTTTTCCTACCAGCAGCGCAATTCGCCGCTGCGCCGCACAGTGACCATCGACGAAGTCGGTGGTTCCGCGCTCTATCTGCTGTCCGACCTGTCGTCGGGCGTCACCGGCGAAATCCACTATGTCGATTCCGGCTACCACATCGTGTCGATGCCGGCGCTCGACGAGCTGAAGCGGACCGACAGCGGACGAGAGTAATTTCGGCCGCAGAAGATGCCGTTGTCCGCGTGAACCAGCCTTCAGCGGCGCGCCGCGAAAACCTTGAACATGCCGTCGCGGGCAATCTCGGCATGGCTGGAGAAGGCGGCCGCCAGCACCGGCTCGTAGGGAAGCTGGCGGTTCGCCACCATGAACAGCCGACCGCCCGGCTTCAGCGCCTTTGCCGCGGCGCGGATCATGCCGGCGCCGATCTCGGGCTCGGCCGCCCGGCTGCGATGGAAGGGCGGGTTCATGGCGATGGCGTCATAGCGCCGCTCGACCGGCTCGCTCAAAAGATCGATCCAGAAGAAGTTGGGTTCCGCTGTGTTGCCGATATTGAATTTCGCCGCCTCCAGCGCATCGAACTCGGCCTCGTAGAGATCGAGCGCCGATATGCCAGGTGAGCGGGCGGCGACCTCGGCCGCCACATAGCCCCAGCCGGCGCAGAAATCGGCAACGCTGCCACGCAGGTCGCCGGGCAGATTGTCGACCAGCAATCTCGAACCTGCATCGATCTTGTCGAAAGAGAACATGCCTGGTGCGGTGCGGAACCGATCCTCGACCAGAAGGGCTGGATTGGCGGCGCGAAGTGCCGTTGCGAGCGCAGCATCGGCAGGTTGATGAAACCAGAAGGCGATGCCGTGATGTTTCGGCAAATGGCCGTCGAGCGGCACAAGCTCGTCGATGCGCTTGCGCAGGCTGGCAATGCCATCGTCCTTGGCGCCGGCAACGATAATCGATCCGCCCGGCCTCACACACTCGATCGCCTCGGCGATGCGCAATTCGTTCTGCCCGCGATGGCGGCCGGCAAGCACCAATGCCGCATCGAAGCCTTCGCCCTCCGGGCGCGGCGTGACGGTGAAACCGGCCGCCTGCAGCGCGCGATAGTGCGGCCGGAAGCCTTGCACCAGATGCAGTGCTGCATCAAAACCTTCGGGCAGGCGGAAGCCCGGCTCAGCGCCCAGAAAGAGGACACGCTCGCCCTTACGCGGCAAGGAAACAGCCTCCGCCTCGAACGGATGGAACAGTGTCTTCAGCGGCTCAGCGGACATTTTTCGATCTCGAAGTGCAGCTGGCTTGACCAGAAAATGAAAGCGGGCGCGACCTGTCGGCGCGCCCGTTTCGATTGTTCGGTCAGATCGCTCAGGCGGCGTCTTCTTCGCCGTCGGCCTTCTTGTCGCGGGCGATTTCCTTGCCGGTGGCCTGGTCGACGACCTTCATCGACAGGCGTACCTTGCCGCGTTCGTCGAAGCCCATCAGCTTGACCCAGACCTTGTCGCCTTCCTTGACGACGTCCGAAGTCTTGGCGACGCGATCATTGGCGAGCTGCGAGATGTGGACGAGGCCGTCACGCGGACCGAAGAAGTTGACGAAAGCGCCGAAGTCGGCGGTCTTGACGACCGTGCCCTCGTAGATTTCGCCGACTTCCGGCTCGGCGACGATGGTGTGGATCCACTTCTTCGCCGCCTCAATCTCCTTGGCGTTGGACGAAGCGATCTTGACCGTGCCGTCGTCCTCGATGTTGATCTTGGCGCCGGTCTTTTCGACGATCTCGCGGATGACCTTGCCGCCCGAGCCGATCACGTCGCGGATCTTGTCGGTCGGGATGTGCATGACCTCGATGCGCGGCGCGAATTCGCCGAGTTCGGAGCGCGCGCCGGACAGCGCATGGCCCATTTCGCCGAGGATATGCTGGCGGCCGTCCTTGGCCTGATCCAGTGCGATCTTCATGATCTCCTCGGTGATGCCCTCGATCTTGATGTCCATCTGCAGCGAGGTGATGCCGTTGGCGGTGCCGGCAACCTTGAAGTCCATGTCGCCGAGATGGTCCTCGTCGCCGAGGATGTCGGAGAGCACCGCGAAGCGCTCGCCTTCCTTGATCAGACCCATGGCGATGCCGGCGACCGGCTTGGCCAGCGGCACACCGGCATCCATCAGCGCCAGCGAGGTGCCGCAGACGGTAGCCATCGACGACGAGCCGTTGGACTCGGTGATCTCCGAGACGACGCGCAGCGTGTAGGGGAACTGGTCCGATGTCGGCAGCATCGGGCGGATCGCGCGCCAGGCGAGCTTGCCGTGGCCGATTTCGCGGCGGCCGGGCGAACCCATGCGACCGGTTTCACCGACCGAATAGGGAGGGAAGTTGTAGTGAAGGAGGAACTTCTCCTTGTACATGCCGGTCAGCGAATCGACATACTGCTCGTCCTCGCCGGTGCCGAGCGTGGCGACAACCAGCGCCTGGGTCTCGCCGCGGGTGAACAGCGCCGAGCCGTGGGTGCGCGGCAGGACGCCGACTTCGGAGACGATCTTGCGAACCGTCTTCAGATCGCGGCCGTCGATGCGCGAACCGGTGTCGAGGATGTTCCAGCGCACCACCTTGGCCTGGAGCTCCTTGAACACGGTGCCGATCTGCTCGGACGTATACTTGGCTTCTTCGCCTTCGGCGGGTGCGAACGCAGCCTTGACCTTCGCCTTGACGGCGTCGACGGCGGCATAGCGCTTCTGCTTGTCGGTGATCTTGTAGGCATCGCGAAGCTCGCCTTCGACGATCTTCAGCATCTCGGCTTCAAGCGCCGAATAATCCGGCGCGGTGAAGTCACGCGGATCCTTGGCGGCGACTTCTGCCAGCTTGATGATGGCGTCGATCACCGGCTGGAAGCCGCGATGGCCGAACATGACGGCGCCGAGCATCAGATCCTCGCCGAGTTCCTTGGCTTCGGACTCGACCATCAGCACGGCGTCGGAGGTGCCGGCGACGATCAGGTCAAGCTTGGATTCCTGCATCTCGTCGACATGCGGATTGAGCACATATTCGCCGTTGATGTAGCCGACGCGGGCGCCGCCGATCGGACCCATGAAAGGGACGCCGGACAGCGTCAAAGCCGCCGAGGTGGCGACGATCGACAGGATGTCCGGGTCGTTTTCGAGATCATGCTGGACGACGGTGACAACGATCTGCGTGTCGTTCTTGTAACCGTCAGCGAAGAGTGGGCGGATCGGACGGTCGATGAGACGGGAAACCAGCGTTTCCTTTTCGCTCGGACGGCCTTCGCGCTTGAAATAGCCGCCCGGGATCTTGCCGGCGGCATAGGTCTTTTCCTGGTAGTTGACGGTCAGCGGGAAGAAATCGAGGCCGGGTTTTGGTTCCTTCATCGAAACGACGGTGGCGAGAACCTTGGTTTCGCCGTAGGTGGCGAGCACCGCGCCGTCAGCCTGGCGCGCAATCTTGCCGGTTTCGAGGATGAGCGGACGGCCGCCCCATTCGATTTCCACTTTGTGGTGATTGAACATGTCTTGTCCTTCATATGCGGAAAGGGCCGCGCCATTTCACCGTGCGCGAGTGCCCGTTTCCCTTGGCTTCGTTTCTCGGGCAGCCACGGGCAAGACAACGGGAAGCTCGGGTAAATCCGGCGCGGGTGCCGCGCGAGCGTCCTGCAATCCTGCCCCATGACCGTCCATGGGCGGTTTCGAATGGCCCTGTGCTATATCGAAACCGGGTCTGGCCAATCGATCCGACTGGCCTTGCGCATGACCCGAAAACCGCGGCTCTCGGAAATGCCTTGCGCAAATTCAAAGTTTCAGAGCGTCCCATGTGCGCGTCCAAATCGAAGCGCGGCGCTCTACTTCCTTCATTGGAGCAATGGACTGCTCCAATGCGCGACCGGCGGGCTCTCGAAAGAACCCGCCGGTCAATTCGTCAACGGCGCAGACCGAGCTTCTCGATCAGCGTCTGATAGCGCGCGTCGTCCTTGCGCTTGAGATAATCAAGCAGGCTGCGGCGCTGGGAGACGAGAGCGAGCAGACCACGGCGGGAATGGTTATCCTTCTTGTGGTCCTTGAAATGGTCGGTCAGGTTCTTGATGCGCTCGGAAAGGATGGCCACCTGGACTTCCGGAGACCCGGTATCGCCCTTGGCGGTTGCGAATTCACCCATCAATTCCTTCTTGCGCTCGGCAGTAATCGACATCGTGTTTTTCCTTATCTGTTTGAGGAAACGGGACGCCCTCGGCCGGGATGTCGTCCAGCAGGGGCCGGTACAAGCAACGTGGCATTGCACGATGCTGCGGCGCATATAGGGCAATTCAGGCAAAAACACCAGCCCAATTCACAAGCCGGCTTTTTGCTGCACAAACGAAGATTTCGCCTCGGCTATAGCCACTTCTTCCATCTGAAGAAGGCGACAAGCCCGAGCGCGACAACGGCCATGAACACCAGCGCTGCCGGATAGCCGTATTGGGCCTTCAGCTCCGGCATGTTCCATGGCGAGGCTTCGGGATCGAAGTTCATGCCCCACACGCCAGCGAGAAAGGTGAGCGGGATGAAGATCACCGAGACGATCGTCAGATAGCTGATGACGTCGCTGGTGCGTGCCTGACCCAGCGACAGATGCATCTCGATCAGACCGGTCAGCATGTCGCGCTGGGTTTCGACCAGTTCGATGAGCCGAAGCGAGTGATCGAGCGTGTCGTTCAGGAAGATCTTGGTCTCGGGCTTGACGTAGGGCACGTCGTTGCGGATCAGCGTCGCCAGCGCGTCGCGCATCGGCCAAAGCACCCCCTTCAGCACGTTGGCGTCGCGCCGCAACTCGTGAAGCCGCCGCATCTGGTGCTTGTCCGCCGCGCGCAGCATTTGGTCCTCGATGCTGTCGACCAAGTCGCCGGCGGTCTCGATCGGCGGGAAATAACTGTCGACGATGGCGTCGATCAGCGCATAGGCGAGATAGTCGGCGCCGCGTGAGCGCAGCCGGTTGGGCATCGAGCTTTCGATGCGCTTGCGCACGGGATCGAACGGATCGCCTTCGCGCTCCTGGAAGGTGACGACGAAGTTCCTGCCGAAGAAGACCGCGATCTGCTCGTAGCGATGCGCGGTGACGTCGTCGATCATCCTGACGACGACGAAGGCATGGTCCTCGAAGAAGTCCACCTTCGGCCGCTGGCCGGTGTTGACGACGTCTTCCAGCGCCAGCGGATGCAGGCTGAAAATCCGGCCGATCTCCTCGATCAGCGGGATGTTGGCGAGGCCGGTGCAGTCGAGCCAGATGACCGGCCATGCGTTGCAATGAGCATTCAGGTCGTCGATGCTGGCATTTTCGATTGTCTCGAATTTGTCGGGCGACATCAGTGTCAGTCGCAGTTCGCTGCGCCGCGCCGCAGGGTCGGCGATCAGTGTGCCCGGTGATGCGCCAATCGGCGGCCGCCGTGCTGTCACCGGCGCCCGCTTCCTGATCGTCTCGGCCTTTGCCATGTGCCCCTCGAATGTACCTCTGATCGAGATTAGACGAGGGGGCTCAGCCGGCAAAGACCCGCTTCGGCTTGAACATGCCTTGCTCGATGGCGCCGATGGCGACCAGCTTGCCGCGCGCCGTGGCGCAGGCTTCCTCGGCTTCCACCGGCGCGTCGCGGCCACGGATGATGACCGGGTTGCCGAGGCGGATTTTTGTTGCCGCGTCGTCGCTGATCGCGATCTGCGGCAGGCAGTCGAGCGCGGCTGACGTGTCGACCAGAAACGCGTCGATGGCGTCGAAGTCGACCGGCACCGTGTCCGCTGAATCCGAACCCTCATCGGGCTGTTCGCCGAAGCGGGCGGCTTCCAGCTCGGCGATGGTGACGAAGTCTTCCTGCGTGAACGGCTCGACCTCGATCCGGCGCAGTTCGGCGATGTGACCGAAACAGCCGAGATCGCGGCCCATGTCGCGGGCCAGCGAGCGGACATAGGTGCCCTTGCCGCATTCGACCTCGAAAATGGTGCTGTCAGCACTGTGCTCGATCAGGTCGAGGCGGCCGATCTCGACTTCCCGCGCCGGAATGTCGACCGTCGCGCCGTCGCGGGCAAGATCATAGGCGCGCTCGCCTGCGATCTTGATGGCCGAAAATTGCGGCGGCGTCTGCATGATGACGCCGGTGTATTTTGGCATCAGCAAAAGCACATCGGCTTCAGCCGGACGCTGGTCGGAGCTTTTCGTCACCGGCCCTTCGAGGTCATCGGTCGAACGCTCCTCACCCCAGGCAACCGTGAAGCGGTAGACCTTGGCGCCATCCTGGACATAGGGGACGGTCTTGGTCGCTTCGCCGAGCGCGATCGGCAGCATGCCGGAAGCGAGCGGGTCGAGCGTGCCGGCATGGCCGGCCTTTTCCGCCTGGAACAGCCATTTGATCTTGGAGACGGCTTCGGTCGAACCCATGCCGACGGGTTTGTCCAGCACCAGCCAGCCGGAGATCGGCCGACCCTTCTTCTTGCCGCGACGCGCCACTATTTTTCGTCCTTGTCGTTGTCTTTGTTATGGTCGCCGATCTGGGCGTCTGGGCTGAGATCGCGCGCCACTTCGGGCGAGTGCAACAATTCGTTGATCTTCTGGAAATTGTCGTAGCTGGTGTCGAGCCGGAAGCGGAATTCCGGCATGTACTTCATCTGCCGGAGCGCGCCGGAAACGCGGCCGCGCACGAATTTCGCATGCTTGTTGAGCGCCTCGACCACCGCATCGGCATCACTGGCGCCAAGCGGCGAGACGAAAGCGGTGGCGATCTTCAGATCGGGCGACATGCGCACCTCCGAGACCGAAACCACCGAATTCTCGATCAGCGGATCGAGGATCTCGCCACGTTGCAAGGTTTCCGACAGCGCATGCCGCACCTGCTCGCCGACGCGAAGCATGCGCTGGGATGGACCTGACGTGGTTGAACGGGGCATTTTTCTCTATCCTGAAATCGTGAGGCACGGGATGGGACCGCGCCGCATGTCTCATATGATCCATCCCGATAGAAATCGGAATGGATCAGGCTCTATTTTTTGTTGACCATGATCCTCTCCGAACCCGGATACCACTTTTCGGGATCATGGTTTAGGCGGCAGCCTTTCGACCACCGGCCGGTCTGTAAATGCTCGAACTCAAGTTGCTCGAACTCAGAGCGTCCTGGTCACCATCTCGACGCGGAAGCACTCGATGACGTCGCCGACGCGCATGTCTTCGTAGTTCTGGAAGGCCATGCCGCATTCCTGGCCACCCGGAACCTCCGCAACTTCGTCCTTGAAGCGCTTCAGCGTCTTCAGCGTGCCTTCGTGGATGACGACGTTGTCGCGGATCAGGCGAACGCCCGCACCGCGCTCGACCTTGCCTTCGGTGACACGGCAGCCGGCGATCTTGCCGACCTTGGTGATGTCGAAGATCTCGAGGATCTCGGCATTGCCGATGAAGGTCTCGCGACGCTCCGGCGACAGCAGGCCGGACAGCGCCGCCTTCACGTCATCCACGAGGTTGTAGATGATCGAGTAATAGCGGATCTCGATGCCTGCGGCCGCAGCCGCCGCACGCGCCTGCACATTGGCGCGAACGTTGAAGCCGATGATTGCGGCGCCCGAGGTTTCCGCCAGCGAGACATCGCTTTCGGTGATGCCGCCGGCGCCCGCATGAACGATGCGCGCACGCACCTCGTCGGTGCCGAGCTTGTCCAGCGCTGCGCTGATCGCCTCGATCGAGCCCTGCACGTCGCCCTTGATGACCAGCGGGAATTCCTTCAGCCCGCTCGTCTGCAGTTGCGACATCATCTGTTCGAGCGAACCACGCTGGCCGGCATGCTTGGCCACCGCCTTCTCACGCGCCAGACGCTGGCGATATTCGGTGATCTCGCGGGCGCGGGCCTCGTTGTTGACGACGGCGAAGCGGTCGCCGGCCTGCGGGGTTCCCTGCAGACCGAGCACTTCCACGGGCATCGCCGGCGGCGCTTCCTTGATCTGCCCGCCACGGTCGTTGACCAGCGCGCGCACCCGGCCCCATTCGTTACCGGCAACGAGGATGTCGCCAGGCATCAGCGTGCCGGTCTGGACCAGCACCGTGGCGACGGGGCCGCGGCCCTTGTCGAGCTGAGCTTCGATGACGACGCCCTCGGCGGTGCGGTCCGGATTGGCCTTCAGGTCGAGGATTTCGGCCTGCAGCAGGATCGCTTCGAGCAGCTTGTCGAGATTGGTGCCCTTGGTCGCCGACACTTCGACGTCCAGCACCTCGCCGCCCATCGATTCGACGAAGACTTCGTGGCGCAGTAGTTCCGAGCGCACCTTCTGCGGGTCGGCGTCATGCTTGTCGATCTTGTTGATCGCCACAATGATCGGAACGCCGGCCGCCTTGGCATGGCTGATCGATTCGATCGTCTGCGGCATCACGCTGTCGTCGGCCGCCACTACCAGGATGGCGATGTCGGTCGCCTGAGCGCCACGGGCGCGCATTGCCGTGAAGGCGGCGTGGCCGGGCGTATCGATGAAGGTGATCTTGTTACCGTTCTTCTCGACCTGATAGGCGCCGATATGCTGGGTGATGCCGCCGGCCTCGCCGGACACGACATTGGCATTGCGGATGGCATCGAGCAGCGACGTCTTGCCGTGATCGACATGGCCCATGATGGTCACCACCGGCGGACGCGGCTCGAGATCCTCGGGACGATCGGCGATGTTGAAGAGGCCTTCCTCGATGTCGGACTCGGCGACGCGGCGAACCGTGTGGCCGAATTCGGTAGCGACCAGTTCGGCCGTGTCGGCGTCGATGACGTCGCCCGGCTTCAGGATCTGGCCCTGTTTCATGAAGAACTTGACCACATCGACGGCGCGCTCGGACATGCGCTGCGCCAGTTCCTGGATGGTGATGGTTTCGGGAAGTATCACTTCGCGCATGACTTTCTCGCGCGGTTCGTTATGCAGCGCGCGCTTGAATTTCTCCTGGCGCCGACGCATCGACGACAGCGAACGCGCACGCGCATCCTCATCGGAAAGTGCGGCATTCAGCGTCAGCTTGCCGCGGCGGCGATCTTCCTCGCCCTTGGTCGGCTTGGCCGGACGCGCCACTTCCGGCGTGACCGGACGGCGCACCGGGGCGCCGGCGCCGGTCCGCTTCGGCTTGATGTCCTCGTCGTCGACTGTCGCCAGTTCGGCGGTCAGCGGCGCGCGGCGGCGCGCCTCTTCCTCGGCACGCCGGCGGGACTCGGCCTCGGCCTGCAGCCGGGCTTCTTCCTCGGCTTGGCGGCGCGCGGATTCCTCGCGCTCGCGACGGCGGCGCTCTTCATCCTCGGCGCGGCGCTTGGCCTCGTCGATGGCGCGCTGGCGATCCTCGACGTCGCGCACCTTCGAACCCTCAAGAGCCCGGCGGCGCGCCTCCATTTCATCGCGCGACAATTGGTTCAGCACCATGCCGCCACGTTCGACCGGCGGCGGAGGCGGCGGCGCCTTGGGCGCTTCCTGCACAACCGGCGCTGCCGCGACCGGTGGCTTCGGCGTGAAGACGGACACAGGGGCAGCAACCGGCTCCGGCTTGTCACCGGGCAGCGAGAACTTGCGCTTCTTGGTCTCGACCACGACCGCCTTGGTGCGGCCATGCGAGAAGCTCTGGCGCACGGTGCCCTGTTCCGTACCGGGGCGCTTCAGCGTCAAAGTCTTCTTCGGCGTAACACTCAACGTCTTGTCGTCGCCCGATTTCGTATCGCTCATTCCATATCCTCTGCGGCATCATCTTCGTCAGCAACGGCCGCAAGCATTGCCAGATCGTCCGGGGAACCGCCCCGATACCGGTCGAGCGCAACCATGCGCTTCTGGACCGCCCTGCCCGCGTCTCCCGCGAGAACGGCAGCATGTATCACATTTGTACCCCCCAATGCCAAGCTCAACTCGGCCTCGGAGAAAAGTTTGTAGGCAAGGATGGCGGGGCCACCGAGGTGGACGGTTGCCCGTCGCGCCTGGCTGATCTTGCGGACGCCGTCATCTGACGCCTCGGTCGCATGCAACACGAAAAGCGCCAGCCCGCCACGCACCGCGCTCTCGACCTTGGTGGCGCCGAGCGCGATCGCGCCTGCCTTGCGGGCAAGACCGAGCATGCCCAGAGCGTATCTGGAAAGCAGCCCGTCGACCATGTCGCCGAGATCGGTCGGCACGGTCACCTGCGCCTTGAAGGCGCGAGCGAACAGGTTTTTCGCTGCCGCCTTGTCGATATGTAGGCGGTCGGCAGTCACCCAGCAACCGCGTCCGGGCAGGTTTTTCTTGATATCCGGAACGACGGCCGAATCCGGGCCGACGACGAAACGGATCAGTTCATCCGGTTCGGCCTGTCTGCGCGCGACGATGCAAGTGCGATCGTTCATCTCGTCCAAGGGCGGCTTGTGTGCGATGCGGTTTCACCTCACGCACCAACGGCTTCGTCAGCCGGCACGTCTTCGGCTGCAAGCTCGTCTTCGGTGATCCAGCCGGCCTTGAGGCGAGCAGCCAGAACCATCTGTTCAGCATCGGCCCGCGACACGCCGTGATTGGCGAGCACGCCCGGGAATACCTTCGTCTCGCCGTCCTTGCGTTCCTTCCAGCCGGTCAGATCATCGGCTGCATAGCCGGCGAAATCCTCGATCGTCTTCACGCCATCCTCGCCGAGCGTCACCATCATGGCGGTGGTCACGCCTGGAATCTCACGCAACTCGTCCTTGACGCCGAGCGCCTTACGCTTCTCGTCATGCTCGGCTTCGATCTTCTCCAGATATTCGCGGGCGCGAGCCTGGATTTCCGAGGCGGTGTCCTCGTCGAAGCCATCGATCGACGCGATCTCGTCGGCATCGACATAGGCGACTTCCTCGACGCTGGTGAAGCCTTCGGAGGCGAGCACCTGGCCGACCATCTCGTCGACGTTGAGCGCATCCATGAACAGAGCCGAGCGTTCGACGAACTCCTTCTGGCGTCGCTCGCTCTCTTCCTGCTCGGTCAGGATGTCGATATCCCAGCCGGTGAGCTGCGAGGCGAGCCGGACGTTCTGGCCGCGGCGGCCGATGGCCAGCGACAGCTGGTCGTCCGGCACCACGACCTCGATGCGTTCGGCGTCCTCGTCGAGCACGACCTTGGCGACTTCCGCCGGCTGCAGCGCGTTGACGATGAAGGAAGCGGCCGAAGGCGACCACGGAATGATGTCGATCTTCTCGCCCTGCAATTCGCCGACCACCGCCTGAACGCGGCTGCCGCGCATGCCGACACAGGCGCCGACCGGATCGATGGAACTGTCACGCGAGATGACGGCGATCTTGGCGCGCGAACCCGGATCGCGGGCGACCGACTTGATCTCGATAATGCCGTCGTAGATTTCCGGCACTTCCATGGTGAACAGCTTCGCCATGAACTGCGGATGGGTGCGCGACAGGAATATCTGCGGACCGCGCTGCTCGCGGCGCACGTCATAGACATAGGCGCGGACGCGATCGCCATATTTGTAATTTTCGCGCGGGATCAGCTCGTCGCGACGGATTATCGCCTCACCGCGGCCGAGATCGACGATGACGTTGCCGTATTCGACGCGTTTGACAGTACCGTTGACGATCTCGCCGATACGGTCCTTGTACTCGTCGTACTGGCGGTCACGCTCGGCCTCGCGCACCTTCTGCACGATGACCTGCTTGGCCGACTGGGCGGCGATGCGGCCGAAATCCATCGGCGGCAGCTGTTCGGCAATGAAGTCGCCGAGCTGGGCGTCGGGATTGCGCTCACGCGCCGAGGATATGGCGATCTGCGTCGCATAGTCGTCGACCTTCTCCACCACTTCCATCAGCCGCTGCAGCTTCATCTCGCCGGTATTCGGATTGATGTCGGCACGGATGTTGGTTTCCTGGCCATAGCGCGAGCGCGCCGCCTTCTGGATCGCATCGGCCATGGCGGCGATGACGATCGACTTGTCGATCGACTTCTCACGCGCGACCGCATCGGCGATCTGCAGCAGTTCGAGCCTGTTTGCGCTTACAACCATCTTTTTTCTCCCGAGCTTGTTGCCGAGCCTTTGCGCCCGGCAGCCCAATCACATTTCCTGTTCGGTTTCATCTTCTACGCCCGCTTCTACGCTCTCTGGCGCGTCTTCGGGCTCGCCGCGGCGCTTCTTGGCTTCCTTGCGCGCCCTGTTGTCCTTCGACAGTGCGTCGCGGATAAGGTCGTCGGTCAGGATCAGCCGTGCTTCGGCAATCGAATCGTAGGGCACACGCACCGTCGGCTGTTCGCCATAGGCCGCCTTGTCGCGCTCGATCAGCACGCCGTCCGCGTCGCTCTCGGCGATCTTGCCCTTGAAGCGCTTGCGGTCGGCGACGAGGACCGAGGTTTCCATCTTCACCAGATGACCCGTCCAGGTCGCGAAATCCGACTTTCGGACCAGCGGCCGGTCGATCCCCGGCGACGACACTTCGAGATGATACGCCTTTTCGATCGGATCATCGACATCGAGCGCCGGCGACACCGCCCGGCTGACCTCTTCGCAATCCTCGACGGTCATGGTGCCGTCCTCGCGTTCGGCCATGATCTGCAGCGTCAGTCCGTTCTGGCCCGTCAGATGCACCCTGACAAGGCGGAAGCCAATGGCACGCAGAACCGGCTGCACGATCAGCGCGATGCGCGCATCGATGCCGCTTTCGCGGATGATGCGGTCGTCGCTGTCGGGTACCGTTGCCGTCATTCTATTCCTGTCGCTTCGTCGGCGGCCGGAAGGTAACAAAAAAGAGCGGGACCGGGTGGACCCACTCTTCGCCATACCGACCAAGAATTTGAGCCTGATATAGACGATCGCAGCCGTCGTTTCAAGTCCGCATGCAGTCCGTGTCGGTAAGCAGATGAATTGTCCGCATGCAGGGTGGACGAAACTGTTGGGGGCGGCAGCGTTGCACAGGGCGCATGGCGGCCATGCGCCAACGTCCCTGTGATATCAGGCAGTACGCGCCTATCTATGCTGCGTTGCACAAAATCAATCACGCATTGCAGCAGGCGAAAGGGCATAATCATGACCAACCACAAGGTTTTCTCGGCCATCGGCGATTTCTTCACCGTCTTCGGCAGCGCCGTCGCCGCTTCGCACGCCGTCGAAGCCGGCCGCAAGCCGCGCGCACGCGATCTGCGCAATCTCGGCATGGATCCGGCCGCCTTCAACAAGATCGGCCGCTTCTAAGTCTAAGTCCGGCGACGCATGGACGAGGACATCTCTGGTCCTCATCGACGTCAAAGCGCACCTAGGCGCGCTTTGAATAGGACTATCTTCGGACGAAGGTGAGGTAGGCTGGCCGCCGGCCTTCGCGAACGGCCTTCGCCTCGTAGCGTGTACCCGGCCAACCCTTATAAGGCCGCTGCCAGTCGGCTGCCTCTTCAGCCTGCCACGCAAACGCTTCATGTGCCCGGCAGTGCAGCAGCGTCCAGTTCACATAGCTATCGATATCGGACGCAAAGCGGAATGTTCCGCCTGACGTCAGCACGCGCGCGAAACGGTCGAGATTGACCGGACTGACGAAGCGGCGCTTCCAGTGTTTCTTCTTCGGCCAGGGATCGGGATAGAGAAGGTCGATGCCGCCGAGCGAGGCTTGCGGGAGCCAGTCGAGCAGGCGCGTGGCGTCGTCGTCATAGACCCGAAGATTGGCAAGCGGCCGTTCCCTGACCGCCATCATCATCTTGGCCATGCCGTTGACGAAAGGCTCGACGCCGACAAAACCGGTCTCAGGAGCCGCCGTCGCCCGATGCAGCAGGTGCTCGCCGCCACCAAAACCAATTTCGAGATGAATGGCGCGGACATCGGCTTCGAACAGGCTGTGCAAGTCGGCCGGCGGTCCGGCCGTCAGATCAAGCCGGTAGGTGCTGAAACCGCTTTCCAGTGCCGCTGCCTGCTGCGGACGGATGGCCTTGCCGCGCCGGCGACCGAAAAATGCTTCGGTCGCACGGCTTGGCCGGTCTTTCGGATCCATGTCTTCCGGATCTATGGACGCCGCGGCTAGGCCGCGACTGCTTCGGCAGGCGCTTCGGCGAGTGCGTCCTTGAGAGCCTTGGCGAGGTCGGTCTTTTCCCAGGAGAAGGACCCGTCGCGGCCGGCCTTGCGGCCGAAATGACCATAAGACGACGTCTTGGCATAAATCGGCTTGTTGAGATCGAGATGGCGGCGGATGCCGGACGGCGACAGATCCATCACGGTGCGCAGCGCCTGCTCGAGCTTTGCCTCATCGACCCTGCCGGTGCCGTGCAGGTCGACATAGACCGACAGCGGCTGGGCCACGCCTATGGCGTAGGAAAGCTGGATGGTGCAGCGATCGGCGAGCTTCGCCGCCACCACGTTCTTGGCGAGGTAGCGGGCCGCATAGGCCGCGGAACGGTCGACCTTGGTGGTGTCCTTGCCGGAAAAAGCCCCGCCGCCATGAGGCGCAGCACCGCCGTAAGTGTCGACGATGATCTTGCGCCCGGTCAGGCCGGCGTCGCCGTCGGGCCCGCCGATGACGAACTTGCCTGTCGGGTTGATGTACCAGTTGCAGCTGTCGGCGATCTTCAGGTCGCCCAGCGCCTCGCGAATATAGGGTTCGACGACGTTGCGGACCTTCTTCGAATCCCAGCTGGCGTCGAGGTGCTGGGTGGACAACACGATTTGCGTCACTTCCGCCGCCTTGCCGTCGATATAGCGGACGGTGACCTGGCTCTTGGCGTCCGGCCCGAGCCGGCCGGCATCGCCGTTGCCTTCATGGCGCGCGGCGGCCAGCAGTTCGAGGATCTTGTGGCTGTAGTAGATCGGCGCCGGCATCAGATCCGGCGTCTCGCGGCAGGCATAGCCGAACATGATGCCCTGGTCGCCGGCCCCTTCCTCGCCTTGCCGGTCGGAGGCATTGTCGACGCCCTGGCCGATATCCGGCGACTGGCCATGCAGCAGAACCTCGATCTTTGCCGTCTTCCAGTGGAAACCGGCCTGTTCATAGCCGATTTCGCGGATCGCCTTGCGGGCGGCCGACTTGAACTTGGCCGGATTGACGAGCGGATGACCGGCGGCATCCATCAGGATGTTGCCGGCCTTGTCCTTCTTGAGCAGGGTCTCGGGGACGCGCACCTCGCCGGCGATGACGACGCGATTCGTGGTCGCCAGCGTTTCGCAGGCGACGCGGACCTTCCAGGGGTCCATGCCGGTCTTTCTGGCCTCGCGATAGACCAGATCGACGATCTCGTCGGAGATACGGTCGCAGACCTTGTCGGGATGACCCTCGGCAACGGATTCCGAGGTGAATAGATAGTTTTGCCGCGTCACGGGTGTCCCCTCTTGAAAAATCATCGGCACGCTGCCGATTGGCGCGCCACGTGTTAGCTGTGTCGAGCAGCGCTCGTCAAGCGGTGGGCACCATTATCTTGTACCACTTTGACCGCCGGCAGGCGGCCGCCAGCCTGCTTGGCTCCAGCACGTGCTTTAGCTTCAACACGTTGATGGAGAAAGACTTTGAGCATGGCTGTCGAGCAAAATCGATCCGCCCTCCTGCACGCCTGCGGGATGTAAATTCCACGATGCGCGAGATCGCAAGAAATTGCCTGCCCGCAATGACGACTTCGCTATCTTCGACTTTTCAACCGCTACCCAATCAATCGACCCAGACCAATCTGCGTAATCAATCGACTGCGTCGGAGGAAAGGGCCTTCACAAGCTCGATAACCTTGCGGCGTATCTTCACGTCGGTGATCTTGACGAAGGCCCGGTTGAGTTGAAGACCTTCAGGACTGCCGCAGAATTCGACGGCAGAAGCCATTGATGCATCCTCGGCAAATCCGCGGTTGCCCACGGCCTCCTGGCCCGGCGCGTCCTCGAAAAAGAAAGCGACAGGCACACCCAGTATCGAGGCGATTGCCTGCAAACGGCTGGCGCCAACGCGATTGGTACCCTTTTCGTATTTCTGTATCTGCTGAAACGTTATACCGAGGTTCTCGCCCAGCTTTTCCTGGCTCATTCCCAACATATTGCGACGAAGCCTGATGCGACTTCCGACATGGATGTCGATAGGATTCGGCTTCTTCTTGTTTTCTTCTGCCATTTTTTCCTCGCCGAATTTTTCCGGCTTTTTGTGTTTTTTCTGCCCAAAACGAAGCCGGCGGCCAGTGCCCCAACAGAACCGACGTGCTGACTTCGAGAAATTTCAGGCGGTTACAGTATGAGTTTCTAATGTGTCGACTGTCAATTCGCCCGTAGCCGTTGCCTTACATTCATTGTGAAAGCGGCGAGAGCGAACAGCAACATGATCATCAGTCCATTAATGCGTCTTTGGCTGGAAGAAACGATGGCTCGATTGGAAATCGGCACGTGGACATCGATGGCTCCGCGGGCGTCGATCGCCAGCGCGTCGAGGATGTGTCCGCGCGGATCGACGACAGCGGAAATGCCGTTATTGGCTGCACGCAACAATGGCACCCCGTTCTCCACCGCACGAATCTGCGCCTGCCTGAAATGCTGGTACGGACCCGGCGTGTCACCGAACCACGCGTCGTTCGTGACATTCACAATAAGCTCAGCTGACGTTGCGTCAACCGCCACCAGATCGGGAAAGATGACTTCGTAGCAAATGAACGGAAGCACGCGGATGCCGCCGGGCAACGCGATCGGGTGCCGCTCATTGCCCGCCGCGTAGGTTGTCGGCCCGGCGACGAGTTGTTTGAGCCCCAAGCGGCCAAGCAGGTCGGCAAAAGGGAGATATTCGCCAAAGGGCACCAGATGAACCTTGTCGACTGCATCGGCGATTTGACCCTTGTCGTCGATCGCCACCACCGAATTGTAGTACCGCCTGTCGGCATCATCCGCCGACCCGCCTTCCTCCCGGACGACGCCGGCGATCAGCGTCTGGCCGTCGCCAAGCATCTCTCCCAGCGCGGTCAGCGCATCGGGACGTTCGGCGAAAAAAAACGGCACGGAGGTTTCCGGCCACAGGATCAATTGCGGCTTGGCATGACCAGTCTCTGGCGCCTTGGCCGAAAGCCCCATCAGTGTAGCGAAAATCCGGTCGGGCACTGAAGGGTCCCACTTTTCGCTGAGGTCGACGGCCGGCTGCACGATGCGGACGTCGATTGCGCGGGTTGCGGGTTCGACCTTGGCAGCAAGCCTGACATAGCCGAAGCCGACATGGGCCGCGACGAGAACGGCAGCCAGTGCACCCCCAAGGCGGATATGCCGGCGCGCCGCAAGCAGGGCCGGCAAGGCAAAGACGAAGACCGCCAGCGCGTTGATGCCGACCATGCCGGTCACCGACACGCTCTGCATAAGCAAGGGCACCGGCATCGCCGCGTAGCCGACGGCATTCCAGGGAAAGCCGGTGAACAGAAAGTCGCGCAGCCATTCCGCCAAGCCGAAGCCGAAGGCAAGGGCGGCGATGCGGCCGATGTCGTTGCTCCACAGCAGCCGGGCAACCGCTGTCGCGAAGCCATAGAAAAAGGCGAGCGCCAGCGGAATTCCGACCACTGCGAAGGGAAGCGCCCAGGCGAAACTGTCGGCCTCGACTAGGAGTGCTGAGCCGATCCACCACAATCCGGCGAGAAAATAGCCGAAGCCGAACCACCAGCCGACGGCGAAGGCCGGCCGCAAATGCCGGAACCAGCCATCGGAGGCTTCGCCAGTTGCGCCGTCGAGGAGCCAGACCAGCAGCGGAAACGAAACGAAACAGACGGCGAAGAAATCATAAGGCGCCTGGGCAAGAACCGCCAGCGCACCGGCAAGAAACGCCACAAGCGCGCGGCGCCAGCCCCACAGCAGAATTATCCGGCCGGCCAGGCGCTTCATCGATGCTTCCGAGTCGTGCGAATCACGGCAGAAGATTTATCAGGCCGCAGTCCACGCTCCAAACGGCCATGCTTCAGCCAGACTGCCGGATTAGGTCTGCTGGATAGGTGGGGCGACTGACGCCGGCAAGATAAGTGTCGCATGTGAATTGTCGCGCAGACCGCACGTGCCGGTGTATCACTATAATGCGCGTGATAGAAATGCGTTCAGCCGCTCCAGCACGAGATCCGGGGCTTCGAGCTGAGGCAAGTGACCGACGCCAGGTAATGTTTCGAACGATGCCTGCGGGATCAGCGTATGAAGCGCTTTGCCTCGCTCCAGCGGGATCCATGGATCGTCCTTGCCCCAAATTATCTTTACCGGACACCTGATATCACCGAACGCCGGCTCGACTTCGGCGGTATATTTTTCGTCGGCTTGCGCGAATTGCCGATAGAAGCTTCCTCGTCCCTCCTCGGCAAGCCACGGCTCGGCAAGTTTCTCGAAATCTCCGGGCGCGATGTCATTTACGATCGCCCCCTTGATATATGCTTCCACGAGCGCTCTGTGGATATGCGGCGGCAGGCCCAGAAAGGCATCCACATGGCGACCGACATGATCGAAGAACTCCGATCCCCAAGGGCGCATGGCGACGACATTCATCAGGACATACCGCTCGAAGTCGCAGCCATGCAGCAAATGCGCCCGTAGCGTCGTCGCTCCGCCGAAATCATGGGCAACAACGGTGGGCTGCTCAAGGTCCCAATGCGCGAGCATCTCGGCGAATACTTCTCCTTGCACATCGAGTGAGGTGCGCTGCTCCGCGCGTTTGTCGGATCGCCCGTATCCGGGCATATCGTACCAGTGGACACGATACCGCCTTGCAAGATCTGGAATAATCCGATGCCATGAGAACGAAGACCACGGCCAGCCGTGAGCCAGCACAAGCGCGGGTCCACTACCAAATTGACCCGCTGCCACAGCGCCCGCGGATGTTTCCACGGTCTCATCGAGTTTCCACGACATCAGACATTCTCCTAGTACTCAGGACAGCGTCCGAATTGGTTCGCAAACCATGTAGTTCGAGACCGCTTCCCACCCATTGCTGAAATTCAGCCCGAGGATTCTAGTCGGTGCCAGCCTTCAATCTGCAGATCGCCCAGCCGTTCAGCCTCCTCGCATGGAACAACGCGTACGGTCTGGGAAAATGTCCAGACGTGACCTTCAGGATCGCACGCCCTGTACTGCCGTTCACCGTAAAACTGGTCAGCCGGCTCCTGGACGATCTCGGCTCCCGCCGTAGGCCGTCCTTGAGGCGCACATAAACCGACTGCGTGTTCTTGCCGGCGACCGACGCGGGACTGGCTACATGGTCGGCCCATTCGGAATCGACGATCATGTAGCCGTCACCGAACCGCATCTCGGAATGGACGAGCCTGTCATCAGCGTCGCTGACCACCATGCTCGGCTCGAAGCCGAAAGCCTTTTCAAGCCAGATCAAGGCGGCGCGCGGATTCCTGTAGAATATGCTGGAGCCCAAGGTTGAGCGCTTGAACGGATCGTCGACCATCATCGGGCGAGCGGCGTCTTTCAAGCCTGCTCGGCGCGGACGGCGCGCCGCCGGCGCTCGCTTTTCTGGGTCTCCACGATGCGCACACGCTTGACGCGGCGTGGATCGGCGTCGAGCACATGGAATTCGAAGCCGGGGATGGCCTGCACCACTTCGCCGCGTGCAGGGACCCGGCCAAGCGTGTTGAAGATCATGCCGCCGATCGTGTCGACATATTCGCCATGCTCGCCGGCGGCAAAATCCTCGCCGATCATCTTGGCGACATCGTCGATCTCGGCCTTGCCGTCGACGACGAACACGCCCTCGCCGGTCTGGGTGATCATCGGCTCGTCCTCGTCGTGCTCGTCCTCGATGTCGCCGACCACCATCTCGACGATATCCTCGAGCGAGACCAGACCATCGGTGCCGCCATATTCGTCGATGACCAGCGCCATCTGGGTGCGCATCGCCTGCATGCGCCCCATCAGGTCGGAGGCGAGCATCGACGGCGGCACGAAAAGCACCGGGCGGATCAGGGTCAGGTCGCCGATGGTGCGCGTGAGATCGACCTTGGCGAGATCGAGAAGCGTGGCAGGGGCGGCTTTCCTGGTCGTCCTGCTCTTTCTGACGCGGGCCAGCTTGGTGATGTGAGCGAGCACGTCGCGGATGTGGACCATGCCACGCGGGTCGTCGAGCGTCTCCGAATAGACCGGCATGCGGGAATGGCCGGACTGCTCGAACAGTCCCAGAAGATCGCCCAGGTTCGTCGTGATCTCGACCGCCTCGATGTCGGCGCGCGGCACCATGACATCCTCGACACGAACCTCGCGCAGGCGCAGAATGTTGTTGAGCATGGCCCGTTCGCCGGGCGAAAAGGCGCCGGCATCGCTCGCCGTTTCGGCAAGCGCGTCGGCGATCTCCTCGCGCAGGCTGGTGCCGTTGCGCTGCCTGAACAGGCCGAGCACGCGATCGAACAGGGAAGGACCGGCAGGCGATGGCTCGCTGGCGAAGCTGCCGGTCGTGGTACTCGGACTAGAGTCCTCTTCCGTCTGTTCGGATGGCTTGGTCGCACTGCCGGCGTCTGGGTGGGCGGCAGTCTCTGGTTTGTCGTTCATCGTCGTCCGGTCATTTGATCTTTTTAGTTACGCGTAGGGATCGGGAATGGCAAGCCTTGCAAGTGCTGCGCGTTCGACGGCTTCCATTTCTTCGGCCTCGGCGTCGGTCTCGTGATCGTAGCCCAGCAAATGCAGCAGGCCATGGATGACGAGATGGGTGATATGGTTGTCGACAGGCTTGTCTTCCAGTGCGGCTTCCCGCGCGACCGTCTCGGCGGCCAGCACAATGTCGCCGAGCATGGGCGGCAGCGGACGGCCCTTGGCGAGCGGAAAAGCCGGGAAAGACAGGACGTTGGTCGGTTTGTCCTTGCCGCGCCATCCCGCATTGAGACTGCGGATGTGGGCATCGTCAGAAAAAACGATGCTGAGCTCGGAACGGCCGGCCGCGCCGGTTTCGGCAAACGCGGCGGCAACGGCGCGATCGACCAGCCGCGTCAGCGCGGCCTCATCGGGCCAGTCGCCCGCTTCGACTGCTATATCGATGTCGACGGGGACCGGAAGATCCCCGCCTACAGATTTTTTGTCCTCAGCCATAAGGCTGCATCTTCAGCCTTCGGCGCCCAGGCCCCGGGCCAGCTTGCCGTCGCGGTCGTAGGCCTTGACGATCTCG
This sequence comes from Mesorhizobium sp. WSM4817, assembly GCF_055811135.1. Lineage (NCBI taxonomy): Bacteria > Pseudomonadati > Pseudomonadota > Alphaproteobacteria > Hyphomicrobiales > Phyllobacteriaceae > Mesorhizobium > Mesorhizobium sp. WSM4817. Next base: position 38,628 of record NZ_JBVVQQ010000026.1, read on the forward strand.
GCGACCAGCGGATGCCTGACGACGTCGCCTTCGTTGAAGCGCACCGTCACCATGCCGGTGACGCCGTCGAGGATCCTGAGCGCCTCGACCAGACCGGATTTGGTGTTTTGCGGCAGGTCGATCTGGGTCGGATCGCCGGTGACGATCATGCGCGAATTCTCGCCGAGACGGGTCAGGAACATCTTCATCTGCATCGGCGTGGTGTTCTGCGCCTCGTCGAGGATGACGGCGGAGTGCGCCAGCGTGCGGCCGCGCATGAAGGCCAGCGGCGCGATCTCGATCACCTCGGCGGCAATCGCCCGCTCGACCTTGTCGGCCGGCATCATCTCGTAAAGCGCGTCATAGAGCGGCCGCAGATAGGGATCGACCTTCTCCTTCATGTCGCCGGGCAGGAAGCCGAGCCGCTCGCCGGCCTCGACGGCAGGCCGCGACAGCACGATGCGCTCGACCATGCCACGTTCGAGCAGCATGGCCGCATGCGCCACCGCCAGGAAGGTTTTTCCAGTGCCAGCCGGGCCGATGCCGAAGACGAGCTCGGACCGCTCCAGCGCGCGCATATAGGCGTCCTGGTTGAGCGAGCGGGCATAGATCGTCTTCTTGCGCGTCGATATCTGGGCGGCTGACACCTTGCCCTTGCGCTCCAGCGTCGGCAGCGTCAGCTGGTCGTCGGCGGCGATCGCCATGCGCACGGCGCCGTCGACGTCCGACTGGCCGATGTCAGCGCCTTTCTGGAGAATGCCGTAGAGATTATCCAGGGCGCGGCGCGCCTGCTCGGCGGCCGAGGCGGAGCCCTTGATGGTCAACTGGTTGCCGCGCGAGCGGATATCGACGCCAAGCTTCTGCTCGAGCCTGGCCAGATTCTCGTCGAACTGGCCATAAAGGGCGCTGGCAAGCTTGTTGTTGTCGAAAGTCAGAACGATGTGCGCCATATCCGAAGCCCCCGATGGTAGGTTCTGGGGCAGGTTCTTCACTTCCGCAGCGCTCAACCGTCTCTCCTCATCTGCCGAGACCTTCAGGCCAATTCGGCGAACAGGCTGTTGTAACCCGTCTTCGTGATTCGTACCTGGATAATCTCACCGATTTCGCCGGACTTTTCATCAACAATAACCGGCTGCAGCCACGGTGAGCGGCCGACCTTCTGGCCAGCCTGGCGGCCCGGCTTCTCGATCAGCGTGTCGATGGTGCTGCCGACCAGGCTGGCGCCGAAGTCCTGCTGCTGGGTCAGCAACAGCGCCTGCAGTCGCTGCAGGCGCTCGTCCTTGACCGCTTCCGGCACATGATCGGCCATTTCCGCGCCCGGCGTGCCGGGGCGCGGCGAATATTTGAACGAGAAGGCCGAGGCATAGTTCACCTGGTGGACAAGGTCCATCGTCGCCTCGAAATCCGCATCCGTCTCGCCGGGAAAGCCGACAATGAAGTCGCCCGAAAGCGCGATATCGCTCCGTGCGGCGCGGATCCGGTCGAGCAGCGTCAAGTAATCTTTTGCCGTATGCCTGCGGTTCATCGCCTTGAGGATGCGGTCGGAGCCGGATTGCACAGGCAAATGCAGATAGGGCATCAGCGCCGGCAAGTCACGGTGAGCGGCGATCAATTCGTCGTCCATGTCGCGCGGGTGGCTGGTGGTGTAGCGCAACCGCGCCAGCCCGGGAATCTCGGCCAGCCGGAACAGCAGGCGGCCAAGACCCCATTCCACGGTCTTGCCCCCTTTGGCTTCGCCTTCGCCGTGCCAGGCATTGACGTTCTGTCCAAGCAGCGTCACCTCGCGCACGCCGGCTTGCGCCAGTCGCTCGGCCTCGGCGACGATCTGCGCCACCGGCCGCGACACTTCCGAGCCTCTGGTATAGGGCACCACGCAGAAGGTGCAGAACTTGTCGCAGCCTTCCTGCACCGTCAGGAACGCGGTGACGCCGCGCCTGATGATCTCGGCGCGCTTCGGCTGCGGCAGATGCTCGAACTTGTCTTCGATGGCGTAGTCCGTCTCGACGATCTTTTTGCCGCCGCGCACCCGTGCCAGCACGTCGGGCAGCCGATGATAGGTCTGCGGGCCGATGACCAGATCGACAGAAGGCGAGCGGCGGATGATCTCGGAGCCCTCGGCCTGCGCCACGCAGCCGGCGACGCCGACCAGCATCTCGCGGCCGGCCCGAGCCCGTTCGGCCTTCATCTCACGAATGCGGCCGAGTTCGGAATAGACCTTTTCGGCGGCTTTCTCGCGGATATGGCAGGTGTTGAGCAGCACCAGATCGGCCTCGCCGATCGCATCCGTCGCAGTATAGCCGTCGGCGGCCAGCGCGTCGGTCATGCGCTGCGAATCGTAGACGTTCATCTGGCAGCCATAGGTCTTGACGAAGACCTTCCGGCTCGCGGCAGGCGGCGCGACCGCAGTTTCGGTCGCAGTATCGATGTCGTCCCGTTCGATCGTGTTCAATTCCATCTGGCGGCTTCTAACGCCTTTCCCCGACAAAAAACAGACGATTCTGCCTTACAGCGCCGCGCCTCCTTTGGACGCGCAAAGCGCTGGAGCTTTTCCGGCTTACCGGCTCGGGCGCGGATCGGCGAGCGCCGCCTGCACCATATCACGCACCTGACTTTCCATCAGCCTGGCCGTTTCCTTGCGCCTGGAGCCCTTGGAGAAGGCGACCGGCTCGCCGAAATGCACTTCGACATCGAGCCCGCCCTCCGCCATCAGCACCTTGAGATGCGGCATCAAATCCTCGTCGCCGATCCAGGCGGCAATCGGCCGGTGCCTGCGGCCGAGCGGCACGCCGTGCAGGCGCGTATAGACGATCGCCACCGGCTGGATGAAGACCGTTTCGGCCGCCCCTTCCGAAATCGCCATCGAGGCGGCGCCGAACAGCGTGCTCTTGAACGGCAAGATCATGTTGCCGTCGCTGGTCGAACCTTCGGCAAACAGCACCATGGCGTCGCCCTTGGCCATGCGGCTGGCGATCTCGCTCGCCTGGTCGCCCGACGAACGTTTGCGCTCGCGCTCGATGAAAACGGTGCGCTGCAGCTTCGACAACATGCCGATCAACGGCCAGCCGGCCATGTCGGCCCTTGCGATGAACGTCACGTCGGCCATCGACCCCAGCACCATGATGTCGGTCCATGAAACGTGGTTCGACGCAACCAGTAACGGGCGCTGATTGGACAAGGTCCCCTTGACGTGGATGCGCATGCCGAGCGCCCGGATGATGAGCCGGTGCCAGATCTTCAGGATGAACGTCTCGCGCCACAGGCCGGTCTTCATCGACAGGATCTGCAACGGCACGAGGATCAACGAGCCTGCGACAACGAGGCCCAGCGCCAGGAAAATCCTGATTTTTCCGATCATTCGCTCTTGGCCCTGTCCCGAGTTCTGGCTAGAGCGACGCGTCCAACTGGACGTCCAAGCACGCTCTAGCGCTTTTTAATCTGCGCATCTCAACCTGCGCATCGTGCTTTCCGAGAATCGGTTCCGATTTGCGGGCCGATGCGCTAGCGAAGATCGCGGCGCATGACAAGCGCTCCGGTCGGGCCGTGCTCGGGCGATCTGTAGTAGTTGGCACGTTTGCCGACCTCGCGGAATCCCAGCCGCCGATAGAGCGCGATCGCGGCGACGTTGGTCTCGTCGACCTCGAGGAAAAGCGCCTCGGCGCGTTGCGCATGCAGTTCGCGCAGCACCGCATCCATCAGTTGCCAGCCAAGGCCCTGGCGGCGATGGGAGCGCGCCACCGCGACAGTCAGGACCTCGCCTTCGCCGGCCGCCAGGCGCGCCAGCACGAAACCGACCGGCGGCTTGGCACCCTGGCCGGTCTCGCGCGCGGCATAGCCGAACACCGTGTCCTGCTCGATCAGCGCGGCGAATTCGTCATCACTCCACGGCCGGACGAAATCCTCGCGATGCAGCACCGACAGGGCCGCACTGTCGGCGACCGTCAGCGGCTCGAGCGCAAAGTCCCTGCGGCGCGGCTGGAGGAAAGGAATGCGCATCAGTTTTTCTTCCCGGCTTTCTTCCTGGACAGGATAAACCCGGCCTGCGGCTTGGCGTCAGCTCCGCGCAGATAAAGCGGTTTCGGCTTTTCGCCTTCACTCTTGGTAGCGGCCAGCCGGGCATAGATTGCGATATCCGTAGTGGCGCTTGTCGGGCCGACGTCGAAGGCGCGCCCGGCCGATGCAGCAATTTGCGTGGCCGCGGTGCCGGCCAGAACCGGAAACCCGTCAACCGCCATGGCGGCGGCTTGCGAAAGCGTGGCCACCGCGGGACCATAAATCAAAACGGATGCTTCGTCGTAAAGCGCTGCATGGATCTCCTCGCGGCCGGCGTCGAGCGCGGCCAGCACGGCGCGGCCGGGAAATGTCTCTTTCGCCTGCGCCGCCAGCGCTTCCAGCGTCGTCACCCCGATTGCCGGGATTTTCAGCGCCAGCGCCAGGCCCCGCGCCGCCGAGACGCCGACGCGCAGGCCGGTGAAGGAGCCCGGGCCGGTGGAGACAGCGATGGCGCCAAGACCGGCATAGTCGGTGCCGCCGGTCGTCAACGCCTCTTCGATCACAGCCATCAGATGTTCGGCATGGCCCTTGCCGAGATCGAGCACCGAGCGGCCGAGCTCCTTCCCGGCCGTCGCGTCGTAGACACAGGCGGCGCAGAGATTGGCGGCACAATCGATGGCAAGCAACTTCATGAGACGGCCGGTTGGCAGCGCCCGCTTGGGGCACAGGGGGTTCGAAAGACAATTTCCCTGTGCCTGCCATGGCTCGTCCCTGCAAGGGGATAATGCATAAATCGTTTGGCGGCTTCGCTTCGACCTCGCCCAAAAAGAGGTAACTCTCGGCGACCACAACCGTCAATGAACCAGTGCCGCACTATGCGGCCTGGTCGATGCGCAGCATGTGATTGTCCCAGACATAGTCCGGCTCGGACCGTGTCGCGCCGCCGGCTTGGGCTATCTGCCCCGTGCCGGTCGTCGCCATGAAGCTCGCCCCGTCGGGCGCCACGCCGCAGACCTCGGCCAGTGCGCTGGTGGCGACGATCCGGCCGCTGGCCGCATCGATGATGGCAAGCGAGTTGCCTTCCGGCGAGGACACCGCGACGGTACCGGCAGCAGGGTTGGCGGCGACCGAGCCGATGTAATTCCTGAAGCCGGACAGCACGTCCTGCGGCATGTCGAGCAGTTGCAGAGCCTTGCCGCGCGCGGCGCGGCCGACCAGCAACGGACGATCGCCGCCCGGCCCCCTGTACTGGCAGCCGAACCAGACCGCGCCGGATTTGTCGGTATCCATATGCCGGATCGAAAGCTGGTGCAGCGCCGGTGGCAATTCGTGCTTTTCGACAAGGTCGCCGGTAAGGCGGTCGACCAGCACATAAGATGGCTTCATCGTCGCGATGTTGAGCTCGGTGCGGCCATAATCGGGATGCGTCTCGATGCCGCCATTGGCGACGGCAATCGTCCTGCCATCGCCGAGCAGCAGCAGCTCGTGCGGACCCATGCCATAGGTCGGGAACTCGCCAACGCGCTTGAATTTCGCACGCGTGTCATAGACGCCGACCACGCCGGCGGCATTGTCGAAATCGTTCTCGGTGGCGTAGAGCAGCGCACCGTCGGTCGAAAACACGCCGTGGCCGAAGAAATGCCGGCCACTGATGCTGGCAATGGTCAGCGGCTCGTCGCGGCCGGTATGGTCGAACACAACCGCGAAAGTGCCGGGCTGCCTGGCAAAGACCACCGAGCGTTTCGACAGCGGATCGAAGGTGACGTCGTGACCGCGGGCGGGCAGGTCGATGGCATGCAGCACCTTGCCGGCCTCGGACAGGATCGCCGCGCCATAGCTGCCGTCGCGCTTGACGAAAGCGGTGGCGAAGACGGCGTCCGTGCTAAGCGTCTTCGCCCATGCCGATGGCGCCATCGCGGCAACAAAGCCTGCCCCGGCAGCCCTCAGGAAGTCGCGGCGGTCGATCAGCGACGTTTTCAGAATCAGTCTCCGTCGAGCGACGAGAACCCGGCGGTCAGGCCGAATTCGGCGGTTAGCCTGGTGCCGATGAGGGTCGACAGGCTGGATGTCACAAGCGAGAAGTGGTCGAGCTTCTGGCGCAGCGCCGGATCGGCAAGCGCCTTGTCGATCGGGCCTCTGATGGCGGTGGCGTCGGCGGCGCCGTTGACGAGCTGGATGTGGATCGATTCCGCCATCCAGCGCGCATCGGGCGACAGCGCGTCGCCAAGCTGCGAAGCCTGGAACAGAGCGTCCATGCCCGAAAGATTTCCGGTCAGCGAACGCGCGGTGTTTTGTGAACGCCAGTAGATCGCCTGTTTCGGCTTGTCGGCCTGCGGGCTACTGCCCAGAAAACCTTTCAGGCGCACGTCACGGACCATCTCCAGTTCGTTGATGAAGACGCCGACCAATTCGGTCACCGCTTCCGTGCCGTCGCGGTAGAGTGCGTTTTGCGGCCCCGGATTGGCCCAAAGTGCTGCAAAGCCGTCGGGCTTGTTCCAGGCGTCGCTGACCTCGGCGACAATCGTTTCAATGTTGCCGGCGACGGCCGCGCCGTAAGCGCAGCGATAGGGATCGTCCTTGCCGGCGAGCCGCTCGGCGCCATCGCCGTAAAGCACGAATTCCAGCGCGCCGAGCCCTTGCATGGCGACGCTCTTTGTCGCCAGATGGGCCGGATCGGCGGCGGTCCGGTCTTTACTGGCCAACGCCGCCTGCACCTGCCTCAGGCCGATGCTCTTGCGGTCCGGCCAAAACAGCATGCGTTCCAGCCGGTTGTTCTGCGTGATCGGTCCGATGCGGATGATCTCGACGACCGACCAGGCATCCACGGTGCCGGAGAATTCGGCGCGCGCCGCATCGAGATGGTCCTGCGAAGGCGCGTCGCACAGCGTGCGCACTGCCTTGCTCAGGCTGTCGGCATGGTCTTGCAGGCGTGCATAGGCCGGGCGGACAAAGCCATCGATCGCTCGCTGGATCACGTCGGAAGCCTTCACCGCTGCGGACGCCGGCAAGGCGCCGGCGAGGACCAGCGGGAGAACCAGGACAAACGCCAGACGCTTCGACATCACAAAGACTCCAGGAATTTGATCAGTGCGGCGCGATCGGGCGCGGCGGCGGCGGCAAAGCGGTCGCGCGCCTTCTGCCCCTCGCCGCCATGCCACAGGATCGCCTCGGTCAGGGTGCGCGCCCGCCCGTCGTGCAGGAAGAAGGTGTTGCCGTTGACGGTCTGGGTAAGACCGATGCCCCACAGCGGCGGCGTGCGCCATTCGCTCCCGCTGGCATCGCCCACCGCTTGCCCGTCGGCGAGCCCCGGCCCCAAGTCGTGCAGCAGAAAATCGGAATAGGGCCAGATCAGCTGGAAGGCCTGTGCCTTGTTGGGCGTGCCGCGGCGGGTGACGAATTTCGGGGTATGGCAGGAAATGCAGCCCATGTCGTAGAACAGCTTCTTGCCGGCCAGCACATCGGGCTTGTCGAGATCGCGCCGCGCCGGCACGGCGAGGTTTTGCGAATAGAAGGTGACCAGGTCCATGACCGGCGGCGGCGCCTCGACCGGGCCGAGGCGCTTCTGGACGCCGTTGGCCCTGGCAAGGCAGTTCTTTTCGGCCGCGGTGCAATCGCCCCAGTGGTTCGGCACTTCCGGCGTCGAAATGCCGATGTCGCCGGCAAATGCGTCCGCCGCTTGCTGGCGGATCGAAGGGGTCTGCGCCTTCCAGCCAAAGCGGCCGAGCGTCGGCTCGCCGCTGTGGCCGTCGCGCACGATGTTGGGCTTGCCGGAGATGCCGTCACTGTTGCGATCGTCCGGATCGGCACTGGCAAGAATGTCGGCCGGCGCGATTTGCTCGACCAGGCCGAGGCCGATCATCGGCGGCGTCAAGCGCGGCGAAAGCGTGGTGTGCGGATCGAGCGGCCCGTTGGCAAGATCATCGACCGAATAGCTCGGCTTGCGCAGCCAAACCACGGTGCCGTCCGGCAGGGTGACTTTTTGCTCTTGATAGACGACACGCATCCTGCCTTCGCCGCGAAGGCCCGGAACGGCCAGTTCCTGCAATTGCGAGCCGTAGACCGGATCAGGGAAGTTGAGCACCTTGCCGGCGGCGAGCGCTGCTTTCTCCTCCTCGGTGCTCGCCTGCCGCGCCAGCCGCAGGAACATCGAGGTGGTGCCGCTGTCGGCTTGCGGCGGATGACCGCGACCGTCCTTCAGATGGCAATTCTGGCACGCCCGCTCGTTGAACAGCGGACCAAGCCCGTCCGATGCCTGCGTCGACGAGGGCGACGACACCCAGTTCTTGCGGAAAAGAGCATTGCCGAGCTTGAAGGTGCCTTGTTCCTCGAAAGTGATATTGGCGGAAGATTGCGAGAAAGCGTCCTTGTTGGCGCCTTTCCGCGACGTGCCGGCGCCGCCCTGCATCGGCTCGAACTGCTCGGGCTTGGAGAAATCCCTGGTCGGCCTGGCGATGGCAATGACGCGCGCCAGATCCTTCGGCGTCAGATCGGCACGGCTGGTGGCGAGACCCGCCGGTTCGGGCGCGCCGGCCAGCGCCGAGGCGGTCAGCGCGACCACTACGGCAGGCGAAAGCCGGCGAAGCCAGCCGTATCGCGGGTTGTGCTGGGACGGCAGGCCGCAATCCTCGGCCCGCCGCAAGCGGCGCAAGTAGTCTAAGCGGCACCGCATTCCCGCATGTCCCTAATCCGCCTCGTCGGCCGATGCGGCGTTGAGCTGGCCGTATTTTTCCTCGCCGATCGAGGCGAGCAGGTCGAGTTGCGTCTCGAGGAAGTCGATGTGACCTTCCTCGTCGGACAACAAATCCTCGAACAGCTTCATCGTCACATAGTCACCTGCTTCGTCACAAATCTCGCGCGACCGTTTGTAGGCAGTGCGCGCGTCATACTCGCCGGCAAGATCCGATTCGAGCACTTCCTTGACATTCTGGCCGATGCGCAGCGGCGCTACCGACTGCAGGTTCGGATGGCCTTCAAGGAAGATGATGCGGGCCACGAGCCGGTCGGCATGGTGCATCTCCTCGATCGATTCCGCGCGTTCCTTCTTTGCCAGCTTGGCGTATCCCCAGTCCTCCAGCAGCCGGAAATGCACCCAGTACTGATTGACTGCTCCAAGTTCCAGAAACAGAGCTTCGTTAAGCCGCTCTATGATCTGTTGTTCGCCTTTCATGGGTTCTGCTCCCGTATTGGACGCGCAGGCCTCTGACGCGATCCAGGTGTGAAACGACGTCCACGCCGCTCGCCTCCGAGCGGGCGTGGTAATTTTCGGTTACCCGAATGATCGTTTCGACCACATTTGGGAAGCAGCCGCAACAGCGGCCACGCTTCTGCATGGCATGATAGATCTTCGCCGGCACGATAAGCTGCCAGGGATCCTGATCCAGCAGCCCGACGATCGTCTGCTCAATCTCCTTCTCGGTGATGATGTTGCAATGGCAGATCAGCATTATTTGCTCTGTGTGGCTGACGGCGCGTGCTCGGCGCCATGTGGCTTATTTTCTTAGTGGAGCCTGGACTTTCGGTTCGGGCTCCGGGCATCGACGCCTTACTGAAACACCTTGTCCGGCGCATCGAGGCTGTCCGAGCCCTCGAAGGCTATGGCATTGAGTTTCAGGGTGCCGACGGCGCGTTCGATCGACTTGGTCTGGTCGACCAGCGCGTCGATCGCCGCCTGCACGGTGGCGTTGCCTTGCGTATTGCCTTCGCCGATCTGCTGGTCATAGGCCTCGCCGCCAAGCGCTCGCGCCTTGATCGCTTCCATCTTGGCGACGGTGACATCAAGCTTGTCCGACAGTTCCTTGTCGACCGCCGGATCGGCCTCCTTGACCATGTCGGATACCGACGGTCCTTCGACGACGGTGCCGTCGAGGCGGGTGTAGTTGCCCTTATAGGCGGCGCGAATGCCGACGGCATCGTAGAGATGGGAATCGTAGGTGTTGTCGGAGAAGCAGTCATGCTCCTCTTCCGGGTCGTGCAGCAGCAGGCCGAGCTTCATGCGCTCGCCGGCGAGTTCGCCGTAGGACAGCGAGCCCATGCCGGTGAGGATGGTCGAGATGCCGGCTTTCGGCTCGCCGTCGACAAGGTTCTTGCGCGCGGCGCCGCCTTCCTTCCAGTCGTTGACCATGTCCTGCAGATCGGAAACCAGAAGCTCGCTCGCCGACTTCAGGTACTGCGCGCGACGATCGCAATTGCCGCCGGTGCAGTTGGCGAGGTCGTAGTCGGTATAGGGCCGTTCGCCAGCGCCCGGGCCGGTGCCGTGCAGGTCCTGGCCCCACAGCAGGAATTCGATGGCGTGATAACCAGTCGCCACATTGGCCTCGATGCCGCCGGCTTCCTGCAGCGTGCCGGAGAGGAACTCGGGAGTAAGATTGGGGGCGTCGATCTTCTTGCCGTCGATCTCGATCGACTTGTTGGCGATCACATTGGCGGTATACAGCGCATTCGCGTCCGACTCGGTGCCGTAGTTCTCGGCGACATAATCGATCAGGCCTTCGTCTAGCGGCCAGGCGTTCACCTTGCCTTCCCAGTCGTCGACGATGGCGTTGCCGAAGCGATAGACTTCGGTTTGCTGATAGGGAACGCGCGACGCTTTCCAGGCCTCGCGGGCGGCGGTGAGCGTTTCCTCCGAAGGCTTGGCGAGCAGCGCGTCGACGGCCTTGCCGAGCGCCTGCGCCGCGGTCAGCGAATCCTCATATTTGGCGAGCGCAATATCGGAATAGGTCTTGATGACTGCCTTGGCATCGGTTTCCGCCTTGGCCGGCAGCACGAATATCGCCGCCGTCAAGGCCACCGTGGCGCCGATCGCTGCAAGCCTGCTGCCATATCGCGCCGTGATCATCGCTCTCATGATTGTCATCTCCCTCGGGAATTCAGTGAAAATGCCGGCGCCAAAGGCGCGTCGGCAGGCAATCGGCGCCAAGGCAGGTCCATGCCATTGAGCGAGATACAGGCCGCGGCATAGCGCGGTTTGCGGAAGAAAGACATCGAAATGCCTCCAATCGAAAGGGTTCAAGGCCCAGACATCAAAGGGATGCGCTTGACGCGCACGCTTCCATAAAGCGATGAAGATGCCGGAAGTCAACCAATTTCAGAGAGAAAAGCCAATTGAAACAACAGTTTAGAATTATTCTAAACTGCAAGTATCAACTTTAGCCGTATTTGCCGCGCCGCCGTCGAACGAACGATTGACAGACCGCCATTCCGGGTGCGACCCGCAAGGGTGGTCTTGCGGCGGCGTCAGACAATCGCCACTTGGCGAGACGTCCTAGACTTGGATAACGCCTAGGAGAGATGAGGAATTGGGGCTGCGATGAAAAACGGTGTGGTCATTGTCGGTGCGGGTCATGCGGGCGTGCAAGCGGCCGCCAGCCTGCGCGAGGACGGCTACGACGAACCCGTGATCCTCATCAGCGATGAGGACGAACTGCCCTACCACAAGCCGCCGCTGTCGAAGACCTTCATCAAGGATCAGGAGGCCAAACCGCAGCCGCTGCGCGGCGAGGCTTTTTATACCGGCAGCGCGATCGACTACCGGCCGGGCGTCCGCATCGATCGCATCGATGCCGGCGGCCGCAGGCTGGAGCTATCGGATGGCGGCACACTGCCGTTCGACCGGCTGATCCTGGCGACCGGTTCGCGGCCGCGCATGCTGTCGCTGCCGCGTTCGGATTTTTCGGGCGTGGTGTCGCTGCGCTCACTCGCCGACGCGCGCCTGATCCGCGAATTGAGCGCGCAGAGCGAGGATGTCGTCATCCTCGGCGGCGGCTTCATCGGGCTGGAGATCGCCGCGACGCTCACAGCGGCCGGCCGCAAGGTCATCGTGGTCGAGGCGGTCGACCGCCTGCTCGGCCGGGCGGTGGCGCCGATCATCGCGCGCCACGTGCGGCAGCGGCTGGAAGCGACCGGCGTGCGCATTCTCACCGGCACCACGATTGCACGGCTCGAAGCCGAGAACGGCCATGTCTCGGCGGCAATCACCGCATCCGGCGAGCGGCTGCCGGCGCAGATGGTCATCATCGGCATCGGCGTCGTGCCGAATGTCGAACTGGCGCAAGCCGCCGGCATCACTATCGCCAACGGCATCCGCGTCGACCAGCAGATGCGCACGTCGGTGCCCGAAATCCTCGCCATCGGCGATGCCGCCTCCTACCGGCACTGGCTCACCGACGGCGATGTGCGGCTGGAATCGGTGCAGAATGCGACCGACCAGGCGCGTCTTGCAGCACGCACCGTTGTCGGCCATGCGGACGCCTTTGCGGCGGTGCCGTGGTTCTGGTCCGATATCGGTGACATCAAGCTGCAGATGGTCGGCCTGATTTCGGGCGGCGACAGCCATGTCGTGCTGGGCGACGTCAACGAGAACCGGTTCTCCATCTACCACTATGCTGGGAATCGTCTGCTCGGCATCGAATCGGTCAACCGGCCTGGCGACCACATGCTTGGCCGCAAGATGCTCGGCGCCGGCTTTTCGCCGACGCCGCAGACGGTTGCGACGGGACCGGACGGATTGAAGGCGGCGCTCGCCGCTTTCCAGCAGGTAGAGCCCGTCCGCGCCGCCGAATAAGGATGTGTTGATGCCGGCGAACGGCGGTTTTCTGCGCTGATCCTTCCCTTCTCCCACAACAAGGGAAGAAAGATCCGCTCAGGCGGCGCGGACCTCGCGGATCGAGCTTTCCAGGATGTCGAGCGCTTCGTTCATGACGCCGTCCTGGATGGTGATTGGCGCGAGGAAGCGGATGACGTTGCCGTAGACGCCGCAGGTGAGCAGGATCAGGCCCTTGTCGAGCGCCTTCAGCCGGACCGCATTGGCGATCTCGGCCGACGGCAGGCCCTTCTTCACATCGTTGAACTCGACAGCGTTCATGAAGCCCGGGCCTCTGATATCGACGATCTCCGGCGTGTCGTCGCGGATCGATTGCAGCCGCTGCTTCAGCCGGTTGCCCAGCGTGTTGGCGCGGTCGCAGAGCTTTTCCTCTTCGATCACGTCGAGCACGGCATGCGCCGCGGCAACGCCGATCGGGCTGCCGCCATAGGTGCCGCCGAGCCCGCCGGGGCTGGGCGCATCCATAATCTCGGCGCGGCCGGTGACCGCCGACAGCGGGAAGCCGCCGGCAAGGCTCTTGGCCATGGTGGTGATGTCGGGCGCCACCTCGTGATGATCCATGGCGAACATCTTTCCGGTGCGGGCAAAACCGGTCTGCACCTCGTCGGCGATCAACAGCATGCCGTGCTGGTCGCAGATCTTGCGCAGCGCCGTCATGAAGTCGCGCGGCGCCTCGTAAAATCCGCCCTCGCCCTGCACCGGCTCGACGATGATGGCGGCGACGCGGGCCGGATCGACATCGGCCTTGAACAGCCGGTCGAGCGCGGCCAGCGAATCGGCGACCGTGATCCCATGCAGCGCCACCGGGAACGGCGCGTGGAAAACATCGGCCGGCATGGCGCCGAAGCCGACCTTGTAGGGCACAACCTTGCCGGTCAGCGCCATGCCCATGAAGGTGCGGCCATGGAAGCCGCCGGCAAAGGCAATGACCGCCGGACGGCCGGTTGCGTTGCGGGCGATCTTGATGGCGTTCTCCACCGCTTCGGCACCGGTGGTGACGAAAATCGTCTTCTTGTCGAATTTGCCCGGCAGCAAGCCGTTCAGCCGTTCGGCCAGCCTGACATAGCTCTCATAGGGCACCACCTGGTGGCAGGTATGGGTGAAGCGGTCGAGCTGCGCCTTGACCGCCTCGATCACCTTGGGATGGCGGTGGCCGGTGTTGACGACGGCGATGCCGGACGAGAAATCGATGTAGCGACGGCCCTCGACATCCCAGATTTCCGAGTTCTCGGCGCGGTCGGCATAAATCTGCGTGGTCATGCCGACGCCGCGCGAGATCGACTGGTTCTTGCGTTCGGAGATGGCTGAGTTCTTCATGATGTTCCCTCACCGGGCCGGCGCCCGTTCTCGTTTGGTATATGCTAAGACCTGTTCTGACCTTATTTCACGTTTTCCTCAAGTTGGCACCGCCGCCAGGCGATTGGGCCTGCCGCCGCTAAGGTCGCATTCCTTCGCGACGCGGACAGCTGATTTGACTCACGCAGTCCGCACAAACCCGTCGCTCGCCCTGAGCAAATTGCGCGTATAATCCTTGCTGACGCGGCGCTCGACGAGGTCATCAGCGGTGAGATGCTCGACCGCCTCGCCGTTCTGCATCACCATCAGCCGCTCGCACATATGGGTGATGATGGCGAGGTCGTGGCTGACCATCAGGAAGGTCAGCTTGCGCCGCCGCCGGATGTCTTCCAACAGGTTGAGCACCTCCGCCTGCACGGAAGCGTCGAGCGCCGAGGTCGGCTCGTCGAGCAGCAGGATCGCCGGTTCGAGGATCAGCGCCCGCGCAATCGCCACCCGCTGGCGCTGGCCACCCGACAATTGATGCGAATAGCGGAAGCGAAAGCCGGTGCCGAGCCCGACCTCGTCGAGCGCCCGCTGGATGCGTTTCTCGCCATCGGCAAAGCCGTGGATGGCGAGCGGCTCCTGCAGCAGTCGGTCGACGGTTTGGCGCGGATGCAGCGAGCCGTAGGGGTCCTGGAAGACCATCTGCACCTCGCGATAGAAGGGCTTGTCGCGGCGCTTGCCGAGTTTTTTTCCGTTGACGGTGATGCTGCCCGAAGCGGCCGGCGCGAGGCCGGCGATCGCCCGCAGCAGCGTCGATTTGCCGGAGCCGGATTCGCCGACCAGGCCGAAGGATTCGCCGGATTGCACTTCGAGGCTGACACCCTTCAGCGCGCGAAAGCGGTCGAAGACCACCTCCAGCCGGTCGACAGAAAGTGCTGCCGTCATGCCGCCCACTCCGGCTTGCGGTCGAGCACCGGCAGCGGGTGACGGTCGGCGCCGATCTTGGGCATGCAGTTGAGCAGGCCGCGCGTGTAGGGATGCTGGGCGCGGCCGAGCTCCGACGCCTTGAGCTGCTCGACCACCCTGCCGGCATACATGACGATCACCCGGTCGCAGAACGACGAGACCAGGCGCAGATCGTGCGAGATGAAGATCAGCCCCATGCCGCGCTCGCTGACCAGCCTGTCGAGGATGCCGAGCACGTCGAGCTGCACGGTGACGTCGAGCGCCGAGGTCGGCTCGTCGGCGATCATCATCTCCGGCCCGGCAATCAGCATCATGGCGATCATGGCGCGCTGGCCCATGCCGCCCGACACCTCGTGCGGATGCAGGTCGAAGACACGGGCGGGATCGCGGATCTGCACCGCCTCCAGCATGGCGAGCGCCCGGTCGCGTGCCTCCGCCTTGCCGACCTTCTCATGCGTGCGCAGCGTCTCGACAATCTGGCGGCCGATGCTCATCACCGGGTCGAGCGAGTATTTTGGATCCTGGAGGATCATGGCGATGCGCTTGCCGCGCAGCGCCCGGCGGTCGCGGGGCGAGGCCGCGAGCAGGTCGGTGCCGTCGAAGGCAAGTTTCCTGGCCGTGACCTCGGCCTGCGGCGGGGTCAGGCCCATGATGGCGCGGCCGGTCTGCGACTTGCCGGAACCGCTCTCGCCGACGATGCCGAGCCGTTCGCGGCCGAGCGAGAAGGAGACGCCGCGCACCGCCTCGATCCGGCCGGTGCGCGTCGGGAAGGTGACGCGCAGATCGTCGACCTCGAGAAGCGTGCTCATTGGTCACCACTGCGGGGGTCGAGCGCGTCGCGCAGGCCGTCGCCGAGCAGGTTGAAGCCGAGGCTGACGAAGAGGATGGCAAAGCCCGGTGCACCGGCCACCCACCATTGGTCGAGCACGAAGCGGCGGCCCGACGCGATCATCGCGCCCCATTCCGGCAGCGGCGGTTGCGCGCCGAGGCCGAGGAAGCCGAGACCGGCGGCGGTCAGGATGATGCCGGCCATGTCGAGCGTCACCCTGACGATCAGCGAGGAGATGCAGAGCGGCATGATGTGGCGCAGCACGATGCGGAACGGCGAGGCGCCCATCAATTGCACCGCCTTGATGTAATCCGAATTGCGCACGGTGAGCGTTTCGGCACGCGCGATACGGGCGTAGGGCGGCCATGAGGTGACGGCGATAGCGAGCACCGCATTCTCGATGCCGGGGCCGAGTGCGGCGACGAAGGCCAGCGCCAGGATCAGCTTCGGAAAGGCGAGAAAGATGTCGGTAATACGCATCAGGATCGCATCGATCCAGCCGCCGGCATAACCGGCGACGGTGCCGACCAGCAGGCCGATAGGAGCGGCGATGACTGCGACGAGAATGACGACGTAAAGCGTCCATCGCGAGCCGAAGATGACGCGCGAAAGGATGTCGCGGCCAAGGTCGTCAGTGCCGAACCAGTGCTCGGCACTTGGCGCCAGCAGCCGCGAGCCCTTGAGGTCGCCGAATGTCGGCGAATAGGGCGCCAGCACATTGGCAAACGCGGCGACCACCAGCAAAACGATGATGATGAGCAGGCCGAGAAACGCCAGCCGGTTGGCTGAAAAGCGCCGCCACGCGACATAGGCGCGGCCGAGCCTGGCCTGCATGCGCGACGCCGGCCGCTCGCTGAGCAGCCAGTCGCGGCGGCTCTGGATTGCTTCAGCGCTCATCGTACCTTGGTCCTTGGGTCGAGCACCCGGTAGAGCAGGTCGGACAGGAGATTGATGCCGATGAACACCGAGCCGATGATGATGGTGCCGCCGAGCACGGCGTTCATGTCGGCGTTCTGCAGGGAATTGGTGATGTAGAGGCCGATACCCGGCCAGGAAAACACGGTCTCGGTGAGCACCGAGCCTTCGAGCAGGCCGGCATAGGAAAGCGCGATCACGGTGACCATCGGCACCGCGGCGTTGCGCAGCGCGTGGCCCCAGATGATGCGTGTTTCCGACAGGCCCTTGGCGCGCGCCGCGACGATATATTCCTGGGCAAGCTCGTTCAGCATGAACGATCGCGTCATCCGGCTGATGTAGGCGAGCGAGAAATAGCCAAGCAGCGAGGCCGGCAGGATGATGTGGCGGAAGGCATCGAGAAACACATCCCACTGCCGCTGCCACAGCGCATCCAGGAGATAAAAGCCGGTGATCGGGGTGAAGGTGTATTCGTAGACGATGTCGAGGCGACCGGGAAAGGCCACCCATTGCAGCCTGGCGTAGAACAGCACGAGCGCCAGCAGTCCCAGCCAGAAGATCGGCACGGAGTAGCCGACCAGGCCGATGATCCGCACGATCTGGTCGATGATGCTGCCGCGCCGGACCGCGGCCAGCACGCCGAGCGGCACACCAAGCAAAGCACCGATCAGCGTTCCCAGCGTCGCCAGTTCGATCGTCGCCGGAAAGGCGCGGCGAATGTCGGTCATGACAGGGTTGGTGGTCAGCACCGAGGTGCCGAAATTGCCGTTCAGGGCATTCTTCACATAGATGTAGAACTGCTCGATCAGCGGCAGGTCGAGCCCCATCTCGCGGCGGGTCCGCTCGACGACATTGGCCGGCGCACGGTCGCCGAGCACCGCCAGCACCGGGTCGATCGGGATCACCCGGCCGATGAAGAAGGTCACCGCGAGAAGACCGAGATAGGTGGTTATCGCGATGACCAGGAAACGGGCGATCGACGACGCGACAGCGACAGCGCGGGCGCTGCCGCGCCCTGCCGTCGCTTCGCTTTCAACAGTACTCATGCGGCGCGTCCGCCGGCATCATTCCTTGGTGATCTGGCTGACGAAATTGGTGTCGAAGCTCGGGCCGAGCGCAAAACCCTTGAGGTTCTTGCGCAGGCCGGCCACTTCCAGCTGCTGGTGAACGATGATGAAAGGGCTGGTTTCGAGAATCTTCCTCTGCAGATCCTGATACATTGCGGCGCGTTTGGCCGGATCCTTCTCGAGCAGGGCCGCTTCGGTCTGCTTGGTCAAGTCCGGAATATCCCATGCGTTGCGCCAGGCCAGCGTCTTGGTCTTGCCTTCATCCGAATTGTCGGGGTTGCTGGCGAAGGTCTGGGCGTTGGAGTTCGGATCGAAATAATCCTGACCCCACTGGCCGATATAGATATCGTGGTTGCGGGCGCGGTACTTGGTCAGCGTCTGTTTGCCGTCGCCGGGAATGATCTCCAGCTTGACGCCGGCCTGGCCGAGCGTCTGCTGGAACGATTCCGCCATGCCGGTCACCGGCTGGGTGTTGCGTACGTCCATGGTGACGCTGAAGCCGTCGGCCAAGCCGGCCTTGGCGAGCAGTTCCTTGGCCTTGGCGAGGTCGAATTTGAACGGATTTTCGTCCAGCTCGCCAAGCACGCCTTTTGGCAGGAAGGTCTGGTGGATCTCGCCGATGCCCTTGAGGATGGTCGAGCTCAAGGCATCATAGTCGACGAGATATTTGAAGGCCTGGCGAACCTCCGGCTTGGCGAGGTTCGGGTTCTTCTGATTGAGGCTGATGTAGAAGACCGTGCCCTTCGGCGCGCTGGTGGTGGTGAGATCGGCGTTCTTGGCGATGGCGTCGAGATCGTTCGGCTCGAGATTGCGGGCAACGTCGATGTCGCCGGCCTCCAGCGCCAGGCGCTGGCCCGAGCTTTCCTTCATGTTGCGATAGATGACGCGGGCGAGCTTGGCCTTTTCGCCGTGGTAATTGTCGTTGCGCTCCATGACGACGACCTCGTTGGCTCGCCATTCGCGCAGCTTGAAGGCGCCGGAGCCGGCATAGCCGGTCTTCAGCCAGGCGTTGCCGAAGTCGTTGTCGTATTTGTAGTCGGCACTGGGCGTCACCGCGGCAGCATGTTCCTTGACCAGCTTGGCGTCGACGACCGACGCGACCGTTGCCGACAGGCAGTTCAGGACGAAGCTCGGCGCATAGGCCTTGTCGACCGTGAACTGGAACGTCGTGTCATCGATGGCCTTGGCCTTCTCGGTGACGTTGTCGCCATTGATGCCGAACTGGCCGATGATGAAGGCCGGGCTCTTGTCGAGCTTGATGGCGCGCTCGAACGAATAGGCGACATCCGCCGCGGTGATCGGATTGCCCGATGCAAATTTCAGGCCGGGCTTGAGCTTGAAAGTGTAGGTCAGGCCGTCGTCGGAGACAGTCCAGCTTTCGGCGAGATCGCCCTTGACCTTGGAGGTGTCGCTCAAGTCGAGGCGGACAAGAAGATCGTAGGTGTTGCCGGTGACCTCTGCGGTCGACAGCTCGAACGCCTCGCCCGGATCCATCGAGATGATGTCGTCGATGGCGAAACCCTCGACCAGCGTGTCGGCCGGCGTGACAGCAAGGGCAGGAGCACCGGCCAGAAGCAGCGCGGACATGGCTGCGCCGGCGAGCAGGACGCGGGAGCGTAGAGCAAACTTTTCCATCATCATTTTTGACTGTTCCCTGTTTTTGTTGACCTGAGTTCCCGGCTCAGGGTTTGGCATTCACTTGACACATCGGCCCGAAAATCGGAATCGATTTTCGGAAAGCACGATGTGTAGTTCAAAGTCTTAGAGCGTCCTTTGCGCGTCCAACGGACGCGCGGCGCTCTAATCGAACGGTGACCCTGAACCGGTCGTCCTGGTGATTTTTATCCAGTTCCGCCTCACCATATCCGGCGGTTTCAGGCGCGGCAACGAGCATTTGCAAAGCTGTTTGTTGGGCCAGGATCAGCCAGCCGCCGCCGCCGGAATCGGCACCCGCAGTCGCCCTATTTCAACGCGGTGACCAGGTCGGCGTCGGGAAAACAGGTGGCGGCGCGACCGTTCCTTGCCTGCCATTTGCCGATCGACCGGCGCGTCTTGAAACCGGGCAGGCCGTCGGCGCTGCCGACGTCGTAGCCCTCGGCCTCCAGCGCCCGCTGCAAGGTGGCGATGTCGGACCTGTGGAGCCCGCCGACAGCACCCCAGCGCCCAGAAAAATTGCTGTCGCCATTGGCGATGCGGTCAGCACCGTGGCCGATGAACAGCGCGTAGAGATCGCTGGTGTTGTATTGCTTCAGGACGTAGAAATTGGGCGTGACGATGAAGGCCGGACCGCTGCGCCCGGCCGGCATCAGAAGGAATCCTTCGGCCTTCAATTCGCGCGCCGGGAACGGTCTTGCCGCGACACGCTTGATGCCCATATCAGCCCACTGGGAAATCCTCTTGCCCTGGTCCGGACCTTCGAGCGAACAGGAGACCGCTTCCGGCACCGTCACCTCAAAACCCCAGCCGCGGCCCTTCACCCAGCCATAATGGACGAGGTAGTTGGCGATCGAGGCCAGCGTGTCCGGCACCGAGTTCCAAATGTCGACCCGACCGTCGCCATCGAAGTCGACGGCATGTTTGAGGAACGAACTCGGCATGAACTGCGGCTGGCCGAGTGCGCCGGCCCATGACGATTTCATCGCGCCGACCGGGGCCAGCCCGCGCTCCACGATCTCGAGCGCTGCCATAAGCTCGGTGCGGAAGAAATCCTTCCTGGTCGCCATGAAGGCCTTGGTCCCCAGCACTTCGAAGGCGTCGTAAGGCATTTTCGCCGCGCCAAAGCCGCTCTCGCGGCCCCAGATCGCCAGCAGCACCTCGCCCGGCACGCCGTAGCGCTTCTCGATCGCAGCAATGGTCCTGGCATTGGCCGCCTTGCGGGTGTGCCCACCAGCGGTCACGGCGCGAACCGTCTTTTCGGCGAAATAGGCGCCGGGCGAACCGAACTCCGCCTGATGCTGCTTTTTCGGCGTCGTCGCCTTTTTGCCCGGCATTACCAGGTCGGGCAGTTTGAGGTTCGGTTTGATGCCGTCGAAGGCGGCGTCGAAGGTTTTTCTCAAGATGCCTTTGGCGTTGGCCTCGGGCCAGAGGTCGTTGTTGAGCCAGGCACGGAACTGGGTGTCGAGTTTTGTGGCGGAGGCGGGAGTGGCGAGCAGGAATGCAGTCAGTGCGGCGAGAAAAAAAGCAGCCAATCTGCAAAGTCCGCGTTCTGTCGCGCCCCCCTCTGTCCTGCCGGATATCTCCCCCACTTGGGGGAGATTCGCAGCTTTGATTTTGTCGCCAATCTTGCAACATTGAAGACTGGCGAAAACAGGCGCGACAGCCAATCTCCCCCCTCGTGGGGGAGATGTCCGGCAGGACAGAGGGGGGCGCGACGGAATGCAATCATCTCAATAGGCCCCCCCTTCCTCAAAACGCCGTCCGCGAGCGCAGTGCCGCGGCCAGCGTGCCTTCGTCGAGATAGTCGAGTTCGCCGCCGACCGGGACGCCATGCGCCAGCCGCGTCACCTTGATATCGAAGCCGGACAACTGATCGGTGAGATAATGCGCGGTGGTCTGACCCTCGACGGTGGCGTTGACGGCAAGGATCACCTCCTTGACCTCGCCGCCGGCGACGCGGTCGACCAGCGAGCGGATGTTGAGCTGCTCGGGGCCGATGCCGTCGAGCGGCGACAGCGAGCCGCCGAGCACGTGATAGCGGACATTCATGGCGGCCGCCCGCTCCAGCGCCCACAGGTCGGCCACGTCCTCGACGACGATGAGCGTGCCGGCGTCGCGGCGCGGATCGGTGCAGATCATGCAGGGGTCGGACGTATCGACATTGCCGCAGGTCGAGCAGATGCGCACCTTGTCGACCGCCTCGCTCATGGCGGCGGCGAGCGGCGACAGCAACTGCTCCTTCTTCTTGATGAGGTGAAGCGCTGCCCGCCTGGCCGAACGGGGCCCAAGCCCCGGCACCTTGGCCAGGAGTTGGATCAGGCGTTCGATCTCGGGACCGGCGATTCGCTTCGACATCGCATCGGTTTAGGATTTTTCAATTGGTTTTGGAACTCTCCTGCGGCGCGGCTGCTGCGAACAATCGCCCAGGTTTGCGCTGCCCCTCATTGCCCTGCCGGGCATTTCTCCCCGTATAGTGACGGGGCGAAAGACGCCATCTCAAATGATTTGCCAATTTCCGGCGTTGCAGGAAGGGTGCCAAGGTTGCGGCCAGATCCCTTCTCCCCGTCACTATCCGGGGAGAAGGTGCCGGCAGGCAGATGAGGGGCGGCGCCGACGTCGACCGTCGATCGCCTAGTAGGCTTCCAGCGGCCTGCCCTGGCCGGCGATCATCGCACCGATGGCATCGGTGTTCTCGGGTGTCGATTCAAACGACATCGTCGGCTCGGCCGGCGCCGCCGAAAATGACGTAGCTGGTTGCGCACCGGCGGTGCTGCCGAAACGGGCGGCGTCCGGCTCCTGCATCGCCACAAAGGTCACCTTCTCCGGCGTTGCCTTCCCTGGAGTAGCCTTTGCCGGTTGCGATGCGACCGCCGTCACATAGGTCACCTTGCTGGGCGCCGCCTTGGCGGCCGGCGCAGCAGAGGCCATGAGCGTCACCCCTGCGGCGCGCGACCGCCGCGGCGTCGCCTGTGCCACCGCGACCGTGGGCTCGTCCGGCAATGGTTTCCAGTTCCGGCCGCGCTTTTCGTAGAAGGCGTTGCCGCCGGCGACCATGGTGTAGTGCATGTTCTTGTAGGGGAAACGCAGACCGGCGGTGTGAAAGAACATCGAGTTCTTCAGCTTGGCCTTGCGCTCGCCCCTGAGCACCGCCTCGGCGGCTTCCTCGACATCGGGCATCGCCTTCGAATTCATCGGCCGTGTCATCACGCCCGGCGCGAACTGGCCGCGTTCGCCGACCACCTGGCAGATGGTGTTGCCGTGCTTGCCGGAGCGCAGCCGGTTCATCACCACCGTGCCGACGGCAATCATGCCGTCGCGGCTCGACCGGGTGGATTCGAAGAACATCGCGCGCTGGAGGCACTCCTTGTCCTTCGCTGTGTGATTGTAGGGCCGGGACCTAGCGGTATCGGTCAGGCTGGCCACGGACAGGCCGTGCGTGGTCTGACTGCAGGCGGCCAAAAACAGCGGAGAGGTGATGACGCCGAGCAGCAACGGCGTCTTCCATCGGGTCACGATCAAAGATATCCCCTCATTCTGTCGCCAGCCCGCCCCTGGTTGCGGCAAGAATGAGACACTTTCGGGCAAAAAGATGGCTAAAGCGTTATTAAGTGAGCAGAGTTGCCGAATGGACACAGCTGGCGGGCAGGTGGGCGTTGATCGCTGCGCTCTTCGGCCACCTGTGACGGCATGGCCTTCGAGTGTCGCGGCTTCGCAGCGGCCGGCCGGGCCAAAGCCATGGTCTCGCTCGACCGGCATACAGCCTCTTAGAACGGCAGCTTCATTCCCGGCGGTATCGGCAGTCCTGCGGTCAGTGCCTGGGTCTTTTCCTGCATCATCTGTTCGACCTTGGCCCTGGCGTCATTGTGGGCGGCGAGAAGCAGATCCTCCAGAATCTCGACCTCGTCCTCCTTGAACAGCGACGGGTCGATTTTCAGGGACTTCATCTCGAATTTGCCGGTCAGCGTCACGCTGACCAGGCCACCGCCGGCCTGTCCGGTGGCTTCCAACGTGGCGATCTCGTCCTGCATGGCCTGGAACTTGGCCTGCATTTCTTTCGCCTTGCCCATCAGGCCGAGAAGATCTTTCATCGCGTGGTCCTCTACGATTGATTTGTTTCTTTTTTAAGCATGATCGTCTCCGAAAACCGGCTCCCATTTTTTTGCTTCGGCGACCTTCGGTTGCTCAGGTTTCGTCTTCGTCGGTGGCCGGCTCGATCGGAACCTCGGCCTCCACCGCATCGGCTTCCGGTGCGTCGGGAATGCGCACGTCGATGATCTTGGCGCCGGGAAAACGCGCCAGGATGGCGGCGACGGTCGGGTCGCTCTTGGCATCAAGGAGGGCGTTTTCGCGCTTGGTCGATTCCATCTCGGCCAGCGTCTGGCCGCCCGCTTCCTTCGACAGCGACACCAGCCAGCTGCGTCCGGTCCAGGCGCGCAATTTGGCGGTCAGATCGTTGAGCAGCATCTTCGGCGCGTCATCGGTCAGGCTGACGTCGATGCGGCCCGGCTCGATGCGCACCAGGCGCACGCAGCGCTTGACCAGCACCTTGAAGGCGATGTCGCGCTGGGCGTCGGCAAGGGCGATGATGTCGGCCAGCGATTTCACCGGCACCGGCGGCGCATCGGCGACCGGCTCCGGCGCCGGAACGAAAGGCGCAGGCATCGGCTCGGGTTCGACCAGCCGCATGGTCTGGGCGCCGCCATTGGCCGCCGGCACCCGCGTCTGCGCCACGCTGGCGCCGCCATTACCGGGATTTGCTGGGCCGGGATTTGCCGGGCCGGGATTTGCGGCGGCAGAGGTTGCGCGTGCATCATTCGAGCGTGGCGCGCCATTCGGCACCGACGCTGCGCCCTCCAGCGATTTCAGCGCCTCGTCCAGTGTCGGCAAGTCGGCGGCATGCGCCAGCCGGATCAGCACCATTTCGGCGGCGCTGACCGGCCGGTTGGAGGACTGCACCTCGGGAATGCCTTTCAACAGCATCTGCCAGGTCCGCGACAGCACCCTGACCGACAGCGCCTTGGCGAAATCGGCGCCGCGCCGTCGCTCGTCCTCTGACAGCGAGGCGTCCTCGAGGGCTGTCGGCACAAAGCGCAGTCGGGTGACGAGATGGTTGAACTCGGCCAGGTCGGTCAGCACAGCGGCCGGATCGGCGCCGGTGTCGTACTGGTTGCGGAATTCGGCCAGTGCGGCCGCCACATCGCCCTTCATCACATGTTCGAACAGGTCGACGATGCGGGCGCGGTCGGCCAGCCCGAGCATGGCGCGCACCGCTTCGGCGCTGACCGCGCCGCTGCCATGGGCGATCGCCTGGTCGAGAATGGACAGCGAATCGCGCGCCGAGCCCTCGGCCGCACGGGCGATCATCGCCAGCGCGTCGTCATCGACCGCGATGCCTTCTTTTCCGGCGATCGAGGAGAGGTGCGCGACCAACGTGCCGGCATCGATACGCCTGAGATCGAAGCGCTGGCAGCGCGACAGAACGGTGATCGGAACTTTTCTGATTTCGGTGGTGGCGAAGATGAATTTGACGTGCGGCGGCGGCTCTTCCAGCGTCTTCAGCAGGCCGTTGAAGGCCTGCGTCGAGAGCATGTGCACTTCGTCGATGATGTAGACCTTGTAGCGCGCCGACACCGGCGCGTAACGCACGCGCTCGATGATGTCCCTGATGTCGTCGATGCCGGTGTGCGAGGCGGCGTCCATCTCGATGACGTCGACATGGCGGCCTTCCATGATCGCCTGGCAATGCTCGCCCGGCACGGCAAGATCGACCGAAGGCTGGTCGACGGTCGATGTTTTGTAGTTCAGGGCCCGCGCGAGTATGCGCGCCGTCGTCGTCTTGCCGACACCGCGCACGCCGGTCAGCATCCAGGCCTGGGCGATGCGGCCGGTGGCGAAAGCGTTGGTGAGGGTGCGGACCATCGGCTCCTGGCCGATCAGTTCGGAGAAATTGGCAGGACGGTATTTGCGCGCCAGAACGCGATAGGCGGCGGCCTTTTCCGTTCCCGAATTTCCGGCTTCGCTCATTCGCCCGTAAAGCTCCAAGGGCCGCGGCTCAAGGCGGCCGATTCCTGCGCATAGTTTCGCCCGCAGGGCTTGGCGCCGTCAATGTCGCGGGAGAAAGGCGAAGAGGTGGGAGGCTGGAACAATGACCCGTTCCGGGCTCGTTAGGGCTGCTTCCTTCCGGACCTGACCCGGTTGGCGAGTGGACCGTCCACCACCAACCTCCCGCTTTCCATATCGGCAATCCGGCGATGAAATGCAAGGGCGCAGTGACAGGCGGCGAAACCAGAAAATAAAAAAACCGCCTCGGAGGCGGATCGCTGGCGCGAATAAGCACCATGTTGAAACTACTGGCATAGCGGCCGGCACAAAGCAAGAACAGATGAACGAAAGCCATGGCCGGCAGACCAGAGGGGGCGAGATGGTGACTTCATTCCAGCCCAAAGTCTTGGCAGGCCATACCCTGAGTCCTTCGCCGGACCATCATCGCCACGATAGGCCTTGATTCGCTTGCCGCCCTCTTGCGGGCTAACGGCCGCCGCTCTAGCGTCCATGGAGTAAAAAAATACTACAAAAGTGAAGGAAACGCCGATGTCGCCGGGCCTCGAGGCCGGATTCACGCTGGATGCTCGTCTGGAGGCCGACAGCGAGCAGTTGATGTGGCTCGGCCTGTGCGAGTTGCGCGTGATGAACGACCGCCGCTGGCCGTGGCTGCTTCTGGTGCCGCAGCGGCCGGGCGCGGAGGAAATCCATGATTTGACGCCGCTCGACCAGGCGATGCTGACCTTCGAGACCAATATGGTGGCGCAGGCGCTGAAAAGCGTGACCGGCTGCACCAAGATAAACAGCGGTGCACTTGGCAACATCGTCCGCCAGTTACATGTTCATGTCATCGCGCGCTCGGAAGGCGATCCTGGCTGGCCGGGGCCGGTGTGGGGGCACGGTATGCGCGAGCCCTACGAGCGCTCGGACCTCCGCCGGTTTGCGCAGAAGATAAAGGCGGCGCTATAAGCCTATCCCGTGTCCATCCTGAAGTTGAGTCTCGATGAGCTTCCGCCTGTTTGACGCGCCCTTGCGCGAGCCGAGCCAGTTCGTCGGCTTTGCCGGCAACATGATCGACCGGCAATCGGAAAACCGCGCCGACGATTCCGTCGAAAAGGCGCTCGCCGATCCTTCAGCCAGGCTTTTGCTGATGCATGGCGGGCGGCTCTACCTGAAGCTCATTGGTGGCGGCTTCGACCCCTGGTTCGGCGCCGAGGAAAGCCGGCCGCTCGAGGCGTCGCTCGACCGTGGCGTCCTGCTCGGTTTTTCCGACAGCGGCCCGGTGCTCGCCGTACCGGCCCGCATCGACCCCGAACAGCTGCCCGATACGACCAAGGCTATCGACTATCGCTCGGTCTACATGCAGGGGCTGATCGACGAGGCGGCGGCCGGCGCGATGGCGCAAGGAGCAGCGCTGCTCGCCTGGCATGCCAGCCACCGCTTCTGCAGCAAATGCGGCGCTGAAGCCGCGATGCGGGCCGGCGGCTACAAGCGGCTTTGCCCGGCCTGCGCCACCGAGCATTTTCCGCGAACCGACCCGGTGGCGATCATGCTGACGGCGACGCGTGAAAAATGCCTGCTCGGCCGCGGCCGGCATTTCGCGCCCGGCATGTATTCGGCGCTTGCCGGCTTCATCGAGCCGGGCGAGACGATCGAGGCGGCGGTGCGCCGTGAAACGCTGGAGGAAGCCGGTATCCGGCTTGGCCGCGTCGTCTATCACGCCAGCCAGCCCTGGCCGTTTCCCTATTCGCTGATGATCGGCTGCTTCGGCGAGCCGCTCAACGACGACATCCAGGCCGACCTCAACGAGTTGGAAGACTGCCGCTGGTTCTTTCGCGACGAGGTGCTGTCGATGCTGGCCCGCGAGCATCCGGGCGGCCTGGTCACGCCGCCGAAGGGGGCGATCGCCTACAACCTCATCCGCGCCTGGGCCGACAGCGCATAGCCTGCAGGGGAAGCAAAAATGATCCGTCATACAGTGGTGTTCAGGCTGAAGCACAAGGAGAACTCGGCCGAGGAGGCAAAATTTCTGGCAGACGCCAAAATACTGGCGGCGATACCGGGCGTCGAGAAATTCGAGCAGTTGCGGCAGGTCAGCCCGAAGAACGATTATCGCTTCGGCTTCTCGATGGAGTTCGCCGATCAGGCTGCCTATTCCGGCTACAACGACCATCCCGACCACGTCGCCTTCGTCCGCGACCGCTGGATCCCGGAAGTCGCGGCGTTTTTGGAGATCGACTACGCGCCGCTGAGTCAAGTTGGTGACTTGCCGGTGAAAACCGCCAGTTGAGCGGCGAAAGCACGCTTGTAGGCGGGCCGGGCTTCGCCGCGGGCGACATAGGCGGAGAGGTTCGGATATTCGTCCAGTATACCCGACCCGCTCAACCTTAGCAGCACGTGCACCATCATCAGGTCCCCGGCGCTGAACGCGCCATCGAGCCAGTCGGCATCGCCAAGACGACCGGAAAGCTCGCCCAGCCGGTCACGGATGCGATCTTCGACCATAGGCAGGCGCTGTTCGTGCCAGGTCTCGTCGCGCTCCAGGAGCACGGCGGTTTGGCGTTCAAGGATCGGCGGCTCCACGGTGTTTAGCGCGGCAAACATCCATGAGATTGCGCGCGCCCTGGCATTCGCCTCGTCTGGCAGCAGGCCCGCATGGCGCTCGGCGATATGGAACACGATCGCCCCCGACTCGAACAGCGCGAGATCGCCTTCTTCAAAGGTCGGAATCTGCCCGAAAGGATGAAGCGCGAGATGCGCGGGTTCCTTCATCGCTTTGAACGAAACGAGACGAACCTTGTAAGGCTGGCCGACTTCTTCGAGCGCCCAGCGAACACGCATGTCGCGCGCCAGTCCCCTGCCGCGATCGGGCGACCGTTCAAAGGCGGTGATGGTGGGGCTCATTGGCAGGCCTTCATCTCGTCGTCTCCCTTCTTCGATTGCGGCAAGCAAAGGACGAATGTCGCGCCGGAATTCCGACATCTGCGAATTGTTTTTCAATCGCTCATGACCGCCGCAACGGAGGCGCGTAGCGCTCCGGCGAAGTCGGGATGGTCATAGAGGTCGTTGTGGCCAGCCGCTATGGCGATGTGGCTGCGCAGGTCGCGGGCAGCCTCGCGCAGGGGCGCCGAACGCGCCGCAGGTACGATGGTGTCGTTCTCGGCGGTGATGACGGCCGTGGGCACATCGAGGTCGCGCAGAGATTCCGCTGCCTCCATGCGGTGCCGCAGCAAGAGGCGCACCGGCAGCCAGGGATAGTGGTGAGCGGCGAGTTCTCTCAGCGAATCGAAGGGGGTCACCATGACGATGCCGCGCAACGGCCGGGACGTCGCCAGATCGGCCGCAACCGCAGCGCCGATGCTAAGGCCGATCGCGAGGATGCCGGCTTTGGCATCGCTGGCCAGCTGGTCAAGGGCGCGTCGGGCGTCCTCGAACAGGGCGGCGGCCGACGGGCTGCCGCTGCTCGGCGCATAGCCGCGGTAGTGCAGCGCAGCGACCTCATGTTCGGGAAATAACTGGTGCAGCATGAGGGCAAGTGCGTCGGCGTTCCAGGCGTTGCCGGCAAACCCCAGCAGCAGCGGGCGTGGCTCGGCCGGCGCCTGCCTTGCCGGCAGGCGGACCAGAACGACGCGCTCGCCATCCTCTGTCGCCAGTTCGACATGGCGGGCCCCAGCCGGCAGATCGGGTCCGAAAGCCGCAAGGCCGGCCGGAAAGATCAGCCAGGACTGGAGCACATACACGACCGCAACAATCACCGCATACAATCCAGCGACCGCGAGCGTCAGTTTCAGAAGCCACATCGCAGCAATGTCGCCCGATGCTCGTCACCTGGCAAGGCGCTGAGCTAGTCCGCCACCTTCCACTGCTCACGCGACTGGCTGGCCGGGTAGACGCCCAGAATCCGCATTTCGCGCGAGAAGAAGGCAAGCTCGTCGAGCGCCAGTTTTACCAGCGGATCGTCGGGATGGCCCTCGATATCGGCGTAGAACAGGGTCGCGGTGAATGCGCCGAGCTGGTAGCTCTCCAGCTTGGTCATGTTGATGCCGTTGGTGGCGAAGCCGCCCATCGCCTTGTAGAGCGCGGCCGGCACGTTGCGGACGCGGAAGATGAACGTCGTCATCATCCTGGCATCGGCCGAGGGACGTTCGGCCCACTGCCTGTTCCTGGTCAGCACGACGAAGCGGGTGACGTTGCTGTCGGTGTCCTCGACATTCTGCTCGATGATGTCGAGCCCATAGAGCGTCGAGGCCAGAGCCGGCGCCAGCGCCGCCATGGTGCGGTCCTTCAGCTCGGCGACCAGCTTGGCGGCGCCCGCCGTGTCGCCGGCGACCACCGGCTTCCAGCCGTTCTTGCGGATATATTTGCGGCACTGGCCGAGCGCATGGATGTGGCTGTGCACGGTCTTGATCTGGTCGCGCCTGACGCCCGGCAGAACCATCAGCTGGAAATGGATCGGCAGGAAATATTCGCCGACGATGTGCAGCTTCGATTCCGGCAGGAGATGATGGATGTCGGCGACGCGCCCGGCAATCGTGTTCTCGATCGGGATCATGGCGAGGTCGGCCTTGCCGGTCTCGACCGCGTTGAAAGCATCCTCGAAGGTCGGACACGGCAACGGCTCCATATCAGGGAACATGTTGCGGCAGGCGGTGTCGGAATTGGCGCCCGGCTCGCCCTGGAAGGCTATTCTGTTGGTTTTCTCAGGCATGCCAAATGTCTCAGGTGTCCAAATGTCTCAGGTTGAAAGGATGGTTCTGGCGCGTTCGAGATCGTCCGGCGTGTCGACGCCGAACGGCGCCGACTGCACGATCTCGGCGTCGATGCGCATGCCGGCCTCCAGCGCCCGCAACTGCTCGAGCTTCTCGCGCCGTTCCAGCGGCGACGGCTGCAGCGCGACAAAGCGCTCGAGCGCTGAGCGGCGATAGGCATAGAGGCCGATGTGATGATAGAGCGGCCCATCGCCCCAAGGTGCGGTGGCGCGGGTGAAATAGAGCGCCCGCAGCCGTGTCTCCGACTGCGGCGAGCCGACGATCTTGACGACATTCGGATTGGTCTTTTCCTCGTCGCGGACGATCTCGATGCCAAGCGTGGCGATGTCGATCGTCGCATCCTCGAAAGGCCTTAGCGCGGCCTTGATGATGTCGGGATCGATGGTCGGCAGGTCGCCCTGCACATTGACGATCGTTTCGACCTTGCGCCCGGGATCCAGCGTGGCTAGCGCCTCGAAGATGCGGTCGGAGCCCGATTCATGGCCGACGCGCGTCATCACCGCCTCGAAACCGTGCGTGCGCACCGCCGCCGCCACGCTCTGGGTATCGGTGGCGACCACCACCCGGCCGAGCCCGGCCTCGGCGGCGCGGCGGGCGACATGGACGATCATCGGAACGCCGGCGATGTCGGCCAGCGGCTTGCCCGGCAGGCGGGTCGAGGCCATGCGGGCCGGGATGAGGATGAGCGTGGACATCGGGTGATGAAGCATCCGAAAAAGAGGAAGGGAAAAGTGGCAAAAGGTCTCACTGGAAGCGCCCTTATAGGTGTTGCAACGCCAGAGCAAAAGACCTAGTTTCCGCCCGATTTGACCGCCTCGCGGGGTGGTTCACGATTACCGACGGACGGAGTGGACGGATCGGTCCGCCGGAAAAGGGAGCCTGGGGCGTATGGACTCTTTCGAAATCAACAAGCTGATCGGCGGCCTGCTCGGAACCGTGTTCGTCGTCTTCTCGGTCGGCATCATATCCGACGCGCTGTTCGCCTCCCCAGCACCGGAAAAACCCGGCTACGCTATCGAGGCGACCGAGGAGCCTGCCGAGGGCGGCCCGGCAGCCCCCGCCGAAGCCAAGCCGATCGCCGACCTCCTGGCCAACGCCAATGTCGAGGCGGGTGCGTCCGTGTTCAAGAAGTGCCAGGCCTGCCACACCGGCGAAAAAGGCGGACCGAACAAGGTCGGCCCTGATCTCTGGGATATCGTCGACCGTCCCATCGCCGAGCATGCGGGCTTCGCCTATTCGGCCGGCATGAAGGAGTTTTCCAAGGGCGGCGCGGAAAAATGGACGTACGACCACCTCAATAACTTTCTGCTTTCGCCGAAGAAGCTGGTGAAGGGCACGGCGATGGGCTTCGCCGGCCTGCCGAAAGACGAGGACCGCGCCAACGTCATCGCCTATCTGCGCACGCTGTCGGACAGTCCGAAGCCGCTGCCGACACCCGGCGCTTCGGCCGAGAATGCAGCCGCGCCCGCCGAAGGCGCGGCGCCGGCCAAGCCGGCAGAGGGCGAAGCACCGGCCGCCCCTGCTGCTCCCGCACCAGCTCCGGCGCAATAACGCAATTGTAATCGAAACATTCCTTGAAAAAGCCGGGTTCAGCCCGGCTTTTTCAATGGGAAAAGCGCATGTACGGCGACAAAGCCGGCCTGTCGCGGTTTTCATGAGCGTCAAATGAACTAGATTGTCCGCTAGCAGCTATCGCACAGAGGAGAAGGCATGACGGTTGGCCGAACGTTTCTCAGATCGATGCTGGTTGTGGCGGCTTTCGCCGGCGGCCTGCAGGCAGCCTTGGCGGACGAATGGCGCACCACCTCGTCGCTGATCGGCGACTCCAAATATGGCGACAACTTCCAGCACTATGATTACGTCAATCCGAACGCGCCGAAGGGCGGCTCGCTGAATTCGGTGGTGCTTGGCACGTTCGACAGCTTCAATCCCTATATCGTCCAGGGTTCCGCCGCGGCTGGATTCGCCCCGTTCGGCGGCGGATTGCTCTACGACACGCTGATGGAGCAGGCAACCGACGAAGGCAGCGTCAGCCATCCGCTGATCGCCGACGCCTACAAACATCCGGACGACTATTCGTCGGCAACATACCGCCTCGACCCGCGGGCCAAGTGGCATGACGGCAAGCCGATCACCACCGACGATGTAATCTGGTCGTTTCAGGTGCTGAAGGCCAACAGCCCGATGTACAGCCGCTATTTCGAGAATGTCACCGATGCGGTCGCGGTTTCCGACCGCGAGGTAGAATTCCATTTCGACCAGAAGGGCAACCGGGAGTTGCCCAAGATTCTCGGCGATCTCGTCGTGCTGCCGAAGCATTGGTGGGAAGGTACCGACGCCACCGGCAAGAAACGCGACATCACCAGGCCGACGCAGGATCCGCCGCTCGGCTCGGCCGCCTACAAGATCGCCAGCTTCAAGCCGGGCTCTGAAATCATCTGGCAGAGGGTTCCGGACTACTGGGCTGCCAAACTGCCGGTGAAGATCGGCCGCGAGAATTTCGACAGGCAACGTTTCAGCTACTTTCTCGACGACAATGCCGCCTGGCAAGCCTTCACCAAGGGCGGACTGCATGACATCAGGCCAGAAAACAGTTCGAGGCGCTGGAACACCGCCTATAATTTCCCGGCGGTCCAGGCCGGCGACGTTATCAAGCAGGAATTCAAGACCGCCTCACCCGAACCGATGCAGGCCTTCATGCTCAACACGAGGCGTCCGCTGTTTGGGGATCGTCTGGTGCGCGCCGCGCTGACTTACCCGCTCGACTTCGAGGCCATGAATCGTACCTTGTTCTTCGGTTCCAACACCCGTACCAGCAGTTACTTCCAAGGCACCGAACTGGCATCGAGCGGCCTGCCGCAAGGTAAGGAGTTGGAAATCCTCGAGCCATATCGCGACAAGCTGCCGCCCGAAGTCTTCACCAAGGAATTCAAGCTGCCGGTCTACGATTCGCCACAGGCCGAGCGTAAGTATCTCAAGACTGCGGTCGATCTCTTCGCCAAGGCGGGCTGGGTGATCAAGGGCGGCAAGATGGTCAATGCCACGACAGGCGAGCCTTTCAAGTTCGAAATCCTCGGCTGGAACGATACCGACCAGGTCCTTTCCAGTCCCTATATCGCCAATCTGCGCAAGATCGGCGTCGACGCCACGCTGCGGCTGATCGACCAGACCCAATATATCAACCGCCTCAACAATTTCGATTTCGACGTCACCATATCGCAGTTGGGGCAGTCGGATTCGCCTGGCAACGAGCAGCGTGACTTCTGGAGTTCCAAGTCCGCAGACACGCCTGGATCCCGCAACTACGCCGGGATCAAGAATCCGGTCGTCGATGCGCTGGTCGACCGCGTCATCTTTGCGACCGACCGTGACGATCTGGTTGCCGCCACCCATGCGCTCGACCGGGTGCTGCTGTGGAATTACTATGTCGTGCCGCAACACCATCGGTCGGTGGTCTGGATGGCCTACTGGAACAAGTTCGGCATCCCGGAAAAGCAACCGGCCTATAGCGGCGTCGACCAGAATTCCTGGTGGATCGATGCGGACAAGGAAAAGGCGCTGGCGGCAAAATACAAGAGTGGCAATTGATGGCGGCGCTCCCCCGCCGCGTCTCGCTGGCCCGCCGCGACTTTCTGGCCTTGGGCGTCGCGGCCACGACGGCAGCGCTGTTGCCCGGCCGCGCCTTCGCCGCCATCCCGACGGGGGTCAAGCTGCATGGTCTGTCGGCCTTCGGCGACCTCAAATATTCCCCAGGTTTCACGCATTTCGACTATGTCAACCCGGACGCGCCCAAGGGCGGCCAGATGAATTTCGCACCGCCGAACTCCACCTTCAATCAGAGCTTCCTGACCTTCAACACGCTGAATTCGCTGGTGTTGAGAGGGGAATCGCCGCCGCGCACCGAACTCTGTTTCGATTCGCTGATGGCTAGCGCACTCGATGAGCCGGATGCGGTCTATGGCCGGCTTGCCGAGTCGGTTACCTTGTCGCAGGACCGCAATGGCTTCCGCTTCAGCCTGCGACCGCAAGCACGCTTCCACGACGGCTCGCCAATGACCGCGGAGGACGTCGCCTTCGCATTGAAGCTTTACAAGGACAAGGGCCATCCAAACCTCTCCCAGGCGTTGCGGCATATGACGGAAGCGGTTGCGGCCGATCCGGTTACCGTGGACCTCACCTTCAACGGCAAACAATCCGCGCAGAATATCCTTGCGATCATCGCCATGCCGGTCGTGTCCAAAGCCTTTTATACGGTCAATGATTTCGATGCCTCGACGATGACACCGCCGCTCGGCTCCGGACCTTACAAGATAGGGCGCGTGGCGGCCGGACAGACCGTCGAATATGAGCGCGTCGCCGACTATTGGGGCAGGGATCTGGCCGTGAACCGCGGCGTCTATAATTTCGACCGCATCCGCATCGATTTTTACATCAATCGCCAGGCAGCGTTTGAAGCCCTGAAGAAGGGGGACACGCATTTTCGCGAGGAATTTACCTCGCGGGTATGGGCGACCGGTTACGACTTTCCGGCACTGAAGGACGGCCGGGTCGTCAAACGCGAATTTCCCGGCGAGACAACACCATCCATGCAGGCTGTCGCGCTGAACCAGCGTCGTGCTCAATTCCGCGATGTGCGCGTCAGACGCGCGATCGCCAATTGCTTCGATTTCGAATGGACCAAACGGGTTCTGTTTTACGGCGCCTACGAGCGCTCGCAATCGAATTTCGAGCGGTCGGATTACAAGGCCGAGGGCCTGCCCTCGCCCGAGGAATTGGCCCTGCTTGAGCCGTTTCGAGCCGAGTTGCCGCCGGAAACTTTCGGCGAAGCGGTGATGCAGCCTGTCTCCGACGGTTCGGGCCACGACCGCAAGCTGCTGCGCGCAGCTTCGAGACTGCTTGCCGAAGCCGGCTGGAAGCCGGCGGGCAATTTCGTCGTCAATGAACAGGGCGAGCGACTGCGGGTGGAAATGCTGGCCGAGGACGACGGCATCGTTCGGCTTTTGTCGCCGTGGGCCGAGAACATGAAAACGATCGGCATCGACGCTTCGATCCGGCAGGTCGATTCGACGCAATATGAACAGCGGCAGAGCAATTTCGATTTCGATTTCACCCTGCTCGCCTGGTCGATCGGGGCGACGCCGACTGCCGACGGCCTGGAGATACTCTATGATTCGCGGATGGCGAAGACGCCGGGAATGCGCAACTATCCCGGCACGGAAAGCCGGGCCATCGATGCGCTGATCGAGGCAGCCGGCAGGGCGCAAAGCCGGATCGAACTGATCACGGCCCTCAAAGCACTCGACCGGGTCTTGCGCGCGCGGCTAGACTGGATTCCAACATATTATCTCGCGAATCACCGAGTCGCCTATTGGGACATGTTCGGCTTTCCCGAGCAGAAGCCTGATTTCGGCTTTCCGGTCGAGGCGCTGTGGTGGTTCGACAAGGACAAGGCGGCAAAGATTGGCAAAGGGTGAATTTCTTGCAGGCGTCGGCGCCGCCCCTCACCTGCCTGCCGGCATCCTCTCCCCGTTTAGTGACGGGGAGAGGGGTGCCTTCATCGATGATTTCGCCAATATCCAATGTTGCAGAACATGCGCCAAGGCTGCGGCCAGCTTCTTTCTCCCCGTCACTAAACGGAGAGAAATGTCCGGCAGGACAATGAGGGGCGGCGCTGGCGTCGATAATTGGTCTGAGGCGGTGCTCCTCCTCAAGGAGGACAACGCCTGATGGGCGCCTATATCCTGCGCCGCATCCTGCTGATGATCCCGACCCTGTTCGGCATCATGGCGGTGTCGTTCGCCGTCATCCAGTTCGCGCCGGGCGGGCCGGTGGAGCAGGTCATCGCCCGGCTGACCAACCAGGGCGGCAGCGATCGCCTTGGTGGCGGCGGTGGTGACGCCGGCGCCAGCAATTTCGACGTGGCTGGCGAAGCCGGTTCGAGATATCGCGGCGCGCAAGGGCTCGACCCCGAGTTCATCGCCAAGCTGGAAAAGCAGTTCGGCTTCGACAAGCCACCGCTCGAGCGCTTCGGCATGATGCTGTGGAACTACATCCGGTTCGATTTCGGCGACAGCTATTTCCGCGACATCTCGGTGATCGATCTGATCCTGGAGAAGATGCCGGTGTCGATCTCGATCGGGCTGTGGATCACGCTGCTGTCATACCTGATCTCGATCCCGCTCGGCATCCGCAAGGCAGTCAAGGATGGCTCGGCATTCGACGTATGGACCAGCGGCGTCGTCATTGTCGGCTACGCCATCCCGGGCTTCCTGTTCGGCATCCTGCTGATGGTGCTGTTTGCCGGCGGATCGTTCTACGACTGGTTTCCGCTGCGCGGCATCACCTCCGACAATTGGGACCAGCTGTCCTGGCCGGCGAAGATCGTCGACTATCTCTGGCACATGACCTTGCCGCTGACGGCGCTGGTGCTGTCGGCCTTCGCCACCACGACGCTGCTGACCAAGAATTCGTTCCTCGAGGAAATCCGCAAGCAGTATGTGGTGACCGCGCGCGCCAAGGGCCTGTCGGAACGGAAGGTTCTCTACGGCCACGTCTTCCGCAACGCCATGCTGATCGTCGTCGCCGGCTTTCCCGGCGCCTTCATCTCGGCCTTCTTCACCGGCTCGCTGCTGATCGAGAACATCTTTTCGCTCGATGGCCTCGGCCTGCTCGGTTTCAGGTCGGTGGTCGAGCGCGACTATCCGGTGGTGTTCGCCAATCTCTACATCTTCTCGCTGCTTGGCCTGATCGTCGGGCTGCTGTCCGACCTGATCTATACCTGGGTCGACCCGCGCATCGACTTCGAGCGGAGGGACGTCTGATGGCCGGGGCCGCAGCCGAAACGGCGCCGGAGCGGATCGCACGACCCTGGCTGTCGCCGCTCAACCAGCGGCGGCTGCAGAATTTCAAGGCCAACCGGCGCGGCTACTGGTCGTTGTGGATATTCCTCGTGCTTTTCGTGCTGTCGCTGTTTTCCGAATGGATCGCCAACGACAAGCCGGTCCTCGTCTCCTACAAGGGCGAAATCCTGTTTCCGGTCGTGGTCGCTTATCCCGAGGAGAAGTTCGGCGGCTTTTATGCGGTCACCGACTACCGCGACCCGGTCATCCAGGACGAGATCAATGCCCATGGCTGGATGATCTGGCCACCGGTCCGCTACTCGTACCGGACCGTCAACAACGCCATCCCGGAGGCGGCGCCGACCAAGCCGTCCTGGCTCTATGACGTCCAGACACGTTGCAACCAGTATCCGCAAGGTGCCGCCGACCCCAATTGCGTCATCGGCAACTGGAACTGGCTGGGCACCGACGACCAGGCCCGCGACGTGCTGGCGCGCGTCGTCTACGGATTCAGGGTCTCGGTGCTGTTCGGCCTTATCCTCACCGCCGGCTCGGCGGTGATCGGCGTGACGGCCGGCGCATTGCAGGGTTATTTCGGCGGCTGGACCGACCTTCTGTTCCAGCGCTTCATAGAAATCTGGTCGGCGATCCCGGTGCTTTATCTGCTCCTCATCGTCGCCGCCATCCTGCCGCCCGGCTTCTTCATCCTGCTCGGGCTGATGCTGCTGTTCTCCTGGGTGGCGCTGGTCGGCGTGGTGCGGGCCGAGTTCCTGCGCGCCCGCAACTTCGAATATGTCAACGCCGCGCGCGCGCTGGGCGTACCCAACGGTACTATCATGTTCCGGCATCTGTTGCCCAACGCCATGGTGGCGACGCTGACCTTCCTGCCCTTCCTGCTCAGCGGCTCGATCTCGACGCTGACCTCGCTCGACTACCTTGGCTTCGGCCTGCCGCCCGGCTCGGCCTCGCTGGGCGAGCTCCTCAAGCAGGCGCAGCGCAACCTCAACGCGCCATGGCTGGGCATTTCCGGCTTCGTCGTCATCTCGCTGATGCTGTCGCTGCTGGTCTTCGTCGGCGAAGCGACCCGCGACGCCTTCGATCCGCGCAAGACGTTCAGATGAGCGAAGCCCCTCTCCTTTCGGTGCGCGACCTCAGTGTCGCCTTCGCGCAGGAAGGCCGCCAGTCGATGGCCGTCGACCACATCTCCTTCGACATCGCCAAGGGTGAGACGGTGGCGCTGGTCGGCGAATCCGGCTCCGGCAAGTCGGTCTCGGCGCTGTCGGTGCTGAAACTGCTGCCCTATCCCGCCGCCAGCCATCCGTCGGGAAAGATCCTGTTCCAGGGCGCCGACCTGCTCGCTGCCGACGAGAAGGCATTGCGCCGCGTGCGCGGCAACAAGATCACCATGATCTTCCAGGAGCCGATGACCTCGCTCAACCCGCTGCACACGATCGAGCAGCAGATCGTCGAGGTGCTGACGCTGCACCAGGGGCTAGGCGACCGCCAGGCCAAGGCGCGCACGCTGGAGCTGCTCAACGAGGTCGGCATCCGCGAGCCGGAGAAGCGGCTCGACGCTTATCCGCACCAGCTTTCCGGCGGCCAGCGCCAGCGCGTCATGATCGCCATGGCGCTGGCCAACGAGCCGGAACTGCTGATCGCCGACGAGCCGACGACAGCGCTCGACGTCACCGTGCAGGCGCAGATCCTCGAGCTGCTGGCGGAGTTGAAGAGCCGCAAAGGCATGTCGATGCTGTTCATCACCCATGATCTCGGCATCGTCAGAAAGATCGCCGACCGGGTCTGCGTGATGACCAAGGGCAAGATCGTCGAGACCGGGCCGACGAAGGAAATTTTCGCCAAGCCGCAGCACAGCTATACGCGGCATCTGCTTGCCGCCGAACCGAAGGGCAAGCCGCCCGCCCCCAACGCTGCCGCCAAACCTGTGATGACGGGCCGGGACGTCAAGGTCTGGTTTCCTATCAAGAAAGGCTTCTTCCGGCGCATCGTCGACAATGTGAAGGCGGTCGACGGCATCGACGTCACCGTGCGCGCCGGCCAGACGCTCGGCGTCGTCGGCGAATCCGGCTCTGGCAAGACGACGCTCGGCCTGGCGCTGGCCAGGATGATCTCGTCGACCGGGACCATTCAGTTCAACGGGCGCGATATCAACGAACTGTCATTCAACGCCATGCGGCCGCTGCGGCGCGAGTTGCAGATCGTCTTCCAGGATCCGTTCGGGTCGTTGAGCCCGCGCATGTCGGTCTCCGAGATCATCGAGGAAGGGCTGAAGATCCACGAGCCGAAACTGTCGCCCGATGAGCGCGACAAGCGTATTGTCGATGTGCTCGGGGAAGTCGGGCTCGATCCCGCGACGCGCAATCGCTATCCGCACGAGTTTTCCGGCGGCCAGCGCCAACGCATCGCCATCGCCCGCGCCATGGTGCTCAACCCGCGCTTCGTCATGCTGGACGAGCCGACCTCGGCGCTCGACATGAGCGTGCAGGCGCAGGTGGTCGACCTTCTGCGCAGCCTGCAGGCGAAGCACGACCTCGCCTATCTGTTCATCAGCCACGATCTGAAGGTCATCCGTGCGCTTGCCAACGACGTCATCGTCATGCGCAATGGCAGGATCGTCGAGGCCGGCCCGTCCGAACAGATTTTCGAACGGCCGCAGACCGACTATACCAGGGCGCTGATCTCGGCCGCATTCAGGATCGAAACGGCGCCGGTCGGCATCGTCAGCGAGTAGGCTGTACCGCATAAAGGAAAAAGAACCCGCCATGGAAAAAGGCCGCGTCCTGCTTGCCCTCACCGGTATCCATCCAGGCCGTTGGCGCGAACTCTTATCGACCGAACGCGAGGTGGCGCTCGAGCCGGAAGGCGCCAGCGATCCTTCAATCACCTATGCGGTGGTTTGGAAGCAGCGGCCGAACCTTCTGTCGTCCCTGCCCAATCTGCGCGTTGTCTTTTCGATCGGCGCCGGCGTCGACCACATTTTCGCCGATCCCACCTTGCCCGACGTGCCGATCGTCAAGGTCGTGGCCGACAATTTGACCCACTACATGACTGAATATGTCGTCTGGCGGGTGCTCGATCACCATCGCCAGGGCATGCTCTACCGGTCGCAGCAGCAAAAGAAGATCTGGCACGAGCCGCCGCAGCGGCCCGCCGGCGACATCTCCGTCGGCATCATGGGGCTCGGCACGCTTGGCCGCGCGGCAGCGTCGGTGCTTTTGTCGCTCGGCTTTGCGGTCAATGGCTGGTCGCGCAGCGAGCGGCCGATGGACGGCGTTGCAACCTATGCGGGTGAGGCCGGATTGATCCCCTTCCTCAACGCCACCGACATTCTGGTGGTGCTTTTGCCACTCACTGCGCAGACGCATGGCATCATCAACTATGGCGTGCTGAAGGAGTTGAGGAAACGCAACGGCCTAGGCGGCTCGGTGCTGATCAATGCCGGGCGCGGCAAGTTGCAGAAGGACGCCGACATTCTGCGTGCGCTGGAGGACGGCACACTCAAGGAAGCAAGCCTCGACGTGTTCGAGGTCGAGCCGCTGCCGAAGACCAGCCGGCTATGGAGCCACCCAAAGGTCTTCGTGACGCCGCATGCGGCGGCGACCTCTGATCCCGTGCATCTGGTGCCGATCATGCTGCGCCAGATGGCCGCCTTCGAGCGCGGCGAGAAGCTCGAGAACGTCGTCGATCGCAACGCCGGGTATTAACCCGGCTTGCCGCATTCGCGGCGGGCGATCGACCGGTTCATGGCGTCGATCCGGCCGCTTGCCTGTTCGACGTCGCGCTGGGCCTTGGAACGGGCGTCCGGCGTGAACGGGCCGAGGCCCACCCCGGGATCGGAGAAGGACGGCTTGGCATCCGGCGGAAGGCGGTATTGCTGCGCCAGCCGGTTTCGTTGCGCCAGCAATTGATCGCAAGGCACGCTGTCATATTGCAGCGAGGACTCGACATTCGCGTCCTGTCGCTCGGCAATCGAGGTGCCGACGCAACCGGCTATTGCCAGGCAAGATGCAAAGACCACCAAGTTCCAGCGCATGCAACGTCCTCCGTGTCAGTGCCCTGCCCTTTCGGGCACGCGAATCGGACTTTTTCGCAGCCGCCGCCACGTGTGGCGCAGGTGAACGAAAAGGGTCGCCGGACAAGGCCTGATGCGATTTCGTGATGGAGATCCCGCCGGCAGTTGCCTGTATGCCGAGTCAGCAGTCACTTGCAACAGGCTTCCCGCGCCGGAATTAGCAACTATCTTGGAGCCATGCGCGCCAGCGACCTGCTTCACCCTCGGCCCGAGGGCCTTTATTGCCCGCCCGGCGATTTCTTCATCGATCCGGTGCGGCCGGTCAGCCGGGCGCTGATCACACACGGCCATTCCGACCATGCCCGTTCCGGCCACCGCTCGGTGCTGGCTACACAACAGACGCTGGACATCATGCGGCTGCGCTACGGCGAGGGTTTTGCCGGGACGACGCAAGCGGCAGCACTTGGCGAGGCGATTGCGCTGAACGGCGTCACCGTAACCTTCCATCCGGCCGGCCATGTGCTGGGCTCGGCGCAGATCGAGGTCGTGCATCAGGGCTCATGCATCGTCGCTTCGGGCGACTACAAGCGCCAGAGGGACGCGACTTGCGAGCCGTTCGAACCGGTCAAGTGCGACGTGTTCATCACCGAGGCGACTTTCGGCCTGCCGGTGTTCCGTCATCCGCCCGATACCGAAGAGATCGCCCGCCTGCTGAAATCGACGGCGCAGTTTCCCGAACGCGCGCATCTGGTCGGCGCCTATGCGCTCGGCAAGGCGCAGCGCGTCATGCGCTTGCTGCGCGACGCCGGCTACGACAGGCCGATCTATATCCACGGCGCGCTGGCCAAGCTCAGCGACTACTATCAGAGCCAGGGCATCGAGCTCGGGACGCTGGAGCCGGCGACCGTCGAAGGCAGTGGCAAGGAGGATTTCACCGGCGCCATCGTCGTCGGCCCGCCATCGGCGTTCGCCGACCGCTGGGCGCGGCGCTTTCCCGATCCGATCTCGTGCTTTGCCTCCGGCTGGATGCGCATCCGCCAGCGCGCCAAGCAGGGCGGCGTCGAGCTGCCGCTGATCGTTTCCGACCATGCCGACTGGGACGAACTGACCGCCACGATAAGGGAAACCGGCGCGGAGGAAATCTGGGTGACGCATGGCCGCGAGGAGGCCCTGGTGCGCTGGTGCGA
The DNA here is from genome assembly GCF_055811135.1 of Mesorhizobium sp. WSM4817. NCBI lineage: Bacteria > Pseudomonadati > Pseudomonadota > Alphaproteobacteria > Hyphomicrobiales > Phyllobacteriaceae > Mesorhizobium > Mesorhizobium sp. WSM4817. The sequence goes on from NZ_JBVVQQ010000026.1 coordinate 80,777, forward strand.
ACTCGAAGGCATCGCTGCCAGGCCGCTGCATCTCGTCGGCTATGAGGATGAGGGCGATTGATGGTGGTCACGGCCGATATAGCGCTTCACGGCGGCGCGACAGAACGCAAGGCTGGCCCATTGGCGCGGCCCGCATTATGAACCGCTTCGCCGAACTCCTCGACCGCCTCGTGCTGACGCCGTCGCGCAACGGCAAGCTGAAGCTGTTGAGCGATTATTTCCGCAGGGTCGAGGATCCGGATCGCGGTCTGGCGCTGGCTGCCATCACCGGCGACCTGACCATCGCGGCGGTCAAGCCGGCGATGCTGCGCGCGCTGGTCATGGAGCGCATGGACCCGGTGCTGTTCGGCTATTCCTACGACTATGTCGGCGACCTGGCGGAGACGGTGTCGCTGGTCTGGCCGCAATCGCCGGCGGATATCGCCAACCATGAGCCGACGCTCGCCGAGGTCGTCGCGAAATTGCAGGCGGCGAGCCGTTCCGATGGGCCGAAGGTGCTGGCCCGGCTGCTCGACAGCGCCAGCATCTCGGCGCGCTTCGCCATCATCAAGCTGGTCACCGGCGGCCTGCGCATCGGCGTTTCGGCGCGGCTGGCCAAGCAGGCGCTGGCCGATCTCGGCAAGGTCGACGTCGCCGAGATCGAAGAACTCTGGCATGGGCTGACACCGCCCTATGCCGAGCTGTTCGCGTGGTTGGAAGGCAACGCGGAAAAACCCAAAAAGACAGCGCTGGCGCTGTTCCGGCCGGTGATGCTGTCCAACCCGATCGGTGACGGCGACCTCGAAAAGCTCGACCCGGCCGACTATGCCGCCGAGTGGAAGTGGGACGGTATCCGCGTCCAGGCGGTATCGGAAGGCGGCATTCGCCGGCTCTATTCGCGCACTGGCGACGATGTTTCCGGGGCTTTTCCTGACCTCGCAGAGGCGATGGATTTCTCCGCCACCCTCGACGGCGAGCTTCTGGTCGGCGATCCCCGGCAGGCGACCGGCACGTTCTCGGACCTGCAGCAACGGCTGAACCGCAAGAGCGTGACACCGAAGATCCAGCGGCAATACCCGGCCTTCATGCGCTGCTACGACGTGCTTCAGATCGGTGACGAGGACTTGCGCACCCGCGCTTTCCGCGAGCGGCGCGGCCACCTCGAAGGCTTCGTGCAGACGCTCGATCCGAGCCGCTTCGATCTCTCGCCGCTGGTCGAATTCAACGACTGGCAGGCGCTGGAGGAATTGCGCCGCAAGCCGCTGCATCCGGTGATCGAAGGCGTGATGCTGAAGCGCTGGGATTCGCCCTATCTCACTGGCCGGCCGAAAGGCCCATGGTTCAAATGGAAGCGCGATCCGCACACAATCGACGCCGTGCTGATGTATGCCCAGCGCGGCCATGGCAAGCGTTCGAGTTTCTATTCCGATTACACGTTCGGCGTCTGGTCCGGCCCGGAAGGATCGGAGGAACTGGTGCCGGTGGGGAAAGCCTATTTCGGCTTCACCGACGAGGAACTGAGGCAGATCGACAAATATGTCCGCGACAACACGATCGAGCGCTTCGGCCCGGTCCGCTCGGTGCGGGCCGACCGAAGACAAGGCCTAGTGCTGGAGGTGGCGTTCGAAGGGCTTAACCGCTCGACACGGCACAAATCCGGTGTCGCCATGCGCTTTCCGCGCATTTCACGGCTGCGCTGGGACAAGCCGGCGGCCGAAGCCGACCGCATCGAGACGCTGCAGGCGCTGCTCGATAGTTAGAGCGACGTGCGTCCAATTGGACGCACAAAGTACGCTCTAACAGTTATAATGTCCGCATCGTGCTTTCCGAAAATCGATTCCGATTTTCGGGCCGATGCGTTGAGGCTCAAGGAACAATCGCGACGCGGATCTCGTAGATGTCGACCGACTTGCCCTGCTTGTCGAAGTCGGAATTGATGGCGATGGTGCCGGCAGCGCCCGGACGCTTGTCGGGAAACCGCACATCGAAGAGGTATTCGTTGCGCTCGTGGCCGACCGCGTAGCGCTTGCGGCCGCAGTCGCCGAGTTCGCCGAAATTGCAGTCGACGGAGATCTGCGTCTCCTGGCCCTCCTCGGAGCGGGCGACGATGTCGAACGTGGCGTGCTTGCCGGCGAGTTTGTCCAAGACCCCTTGCTCGACGTCGAAGCTGATCGCCGAACCGGAGGCGCCCGACCGGATGCGCAGGAAAGAACCGCTGTCGTCCTGCATGACTTCGGCCTTGGCGTCCGAAGGCGCGCTGACAAGCGTCGGGTCGCTCGGTGAAAACACATTGATCCAGTCGCGCGCCTCATTCGCCTCGCCGGAGTTCAGCGGCGGGGCGGTGTCGCCTGGCGGCGTGAAATCATCGTCTTCCACCGTCGGTGGCGTTTGCGGCGGGGCGGTGTCGAGTTCGGCCGCCGACTTGAAGACGCCGGTCTGGGCAGCGAAATAGAGGCCGATGCCGGCGGCTGCGAGCAGCGTCACGCCGAGGAAAATCGCGGTGAGAGGCAGGTGGGGACCTCTCACCCGCCTGTCGTCGCGGTCGGGCATCACCTCTGCGTCGCCGTCTCCTGCCGATTGGGGGGACGACAAGTCGATCTCCGGCGCATCGGGAAAAGCCGCTTCGGGCATGATGTCGGGAACGATCGGCAAAACGCGCGAGCGTGGCGCATCGGAAGCAGGGGGCGCGTCCGAAACAGGAGGCGCGACCGATGCAGGAGACTCCGCCGGACCGTCAACAATGACCTCAGGCGGCGGCGCCGGTTCAGCGTCGGCGCCGGCATCCGGTTCGGCATCGGCCTCGGGTTCGGCATCGGCATCGGCTTCGCTGCCAGCCGGCTGCTCCACAGCCGGTGCTGCAGCGTCGTCATCGGTCGGCCGGCCGACAGCGGGAACCGCCGGCAGGAATTCGGATTCGATTTCGGTTATCTTGGCCTGCACCGCCTTGCGGCGCTTGATGGCGACTTCCACCGTCACGTTCGGGTTGGCCTGCAGGGCGCGATCAAGCGCGGCGAAGGCCGATCGGTAGACCCGCTCGCGAAACGCGCGGTCTTCGGCATTGCCTTTCTCGAAGGCATTCCGGATCGCTTTTTCGATCGCGTCCAACGGGGACCCCTCTGCACGTACGGTCATGTTGTCATGATCGTTAGCCGCAGGCGACCGATCAATCAACGGGCCAGCGGCCGCATTCTGCCTTGGCGATGCATCCAAAGCCGATTTCGGCGGTTTTCGGTAAAGGAATCAACATTTTTCGCCGGTTTCCCGATGCAGCGCCAACGCGACGTCGCACAACCTGGCGTTGAGGCTTCGCGCAACCGCATGGCCAACCGGTGCGGCGGTCGCTTATAGGCCCGGGATGAGCCGACACGAATTGCCAAGTCCCATCTTGAATTTGTGGCGGGTTGCGTCTATCACCCAGCGCATCTTGGAGGCCTTGGCTTCCCGGGCCGCTTTAGCTCAGTTGGTAGAGCACATCATTCGTAATGATGGGGTCAGGTGTTCGAGTCACCTAAGCGGCACCAGTTTTCTCTTCGCAAAATCCATTGCTTAGTTGATGGCCGGTTTTGCCCGCATCCGCGAAAATCATCCGGGGCACCGCAGGGGCACCCCCAGACGCATTTTCAGCCCCGAAATAATATTTTTGCTCCAGGCCCTGACTTTCGGGCAGACTTGCGGAAAGTCCAGATCCTTTCGCGCGCGATGTGACATCACCAAAACCTTGGCCAAAGCGACGGACAGCGAGCCCCTGGTCGACCAGACCTTGCGGGGCGGCTCGCGACTGCGGATTTCTGTCCAGCAGCCACCTACTCACCATCTATTTTAGACACCCTGACAGTTTCCATGAGGCGGTCAGACGACGCTGGCCAGCTTCGACATTTGGGGCGAGGCAAAGTCTGGCCGACTGCTCGAATGAAATTCAGGCTGCGGCGTGCACGGCAGGGAAACGGGAGTGATGGGTTGCCCATGGAAAGCAAAACTGGGAGCGGATTTTTCCAATGTTTTCCCCGGTGTGGGAATTCCCACAGCCGAGCCTGGTCCGACTGGCATATCCTTGTTGCAACATCCAGGCCTGCGCAGAAGCCATAAGGTGTCCCGCGATGGGTCAATAAGTCTGGCACGGCAGTTGCATGGTCAGGTATGGGGGAATGGGGCGGAGGCCCGTCGCTTCGCAAATGTAGCGGCGGGTCTTCTGCATAGAGGTCGCGTCCCAGTCTACGCGCTGCCGTCCGTTTCGCTTTCCTCGTCTATCGCCCGGACCGGCAGTAAGCAGCTGTAGGTATCGGCGAAGTCGAGATCGAGGAAGACAGGGAGTGTCTACGAAGTGGTCCTCGATGCGCTGCGGCCAAGCGACCTATTAACCGGAAACCTGTTAACTAAATTGGCCTAAGCCATTGGCTCTTATAAAGCTTTTTGAACTAACTCCCCCTCGGGAGCATGCGCGAAATTACATCCCGAATAGGGGGTAATGGCCGCGATTACCACGCTATAGCAACGGGCCGTTCTGATAGCGGTGCAGGTGGCGAATTTTTGCAACGGCCCTACGGGAAACACTCTAAAGGTTCAAAAGCCTAAGATTTGGCCGCTATCCCGCTAAATGAAAAGCCCGCCACCGTGAGGCAGCGGCGGGCTTAGGCAGTTTTTGCCGGGGTTCAGTGATGGTCGCCCAACCCGCGTTTTCTACGGGGTTGCTTCGTAATCGGATGCGCTGCAAGAAACGCCTCGTCCGCCGCGATGAGCTTGGCGACTTCATCCGCACTGATCGGCAGGTATCGGTCCTTTGCGGCTTCTCGTTTCCATTGGACGGCCAGGAGATCGGGCGCTGGAACTCGGATTTGATCGGCCACAGCCTGCCGGCTCCTGTCGACGCTGATCATCCGTTTGTCACAATACGCGCTAGATCGATCCTCGTCCTCTAGGACGTACATCGCGTGAATGCTTTTCTCTTGCCAGTAAGCCGTTTCCGCTCTTGCCAGGCTGGTGACAGCATCAGCCTTGCGCCAAGGTAGGCAGCGCGCCTGACGCATGAGCTGATTGTGGTGCATGTCGATGAGGACGGCATCGGGCAGCGGATCAAGGCACTGCTGCACGAATGCAGCCAGCGCCTTTGTCTTGACGCCGGCGCTCATGCTGATGCGTCCCCTGCGGAAGCCAACTGGAGAACCGACGCCGCCAGCTGCGCTGCCCAAAGTTCGGCTTCGAAGGGATATTTGCGCGCAATCGCCTTGTTGAAGGTGGCGACCGCCTGCGCCTTGATCAGCATCCCCTCCATGGTCGTTCCCGGCTGCTCCATGATAGCGGTCACCAGATCTGAAAGTGACTTCTTCGCAGCCGCCGCCCTCGCCTTCGCCAGTTCAATTCCGGAAGCCTTTCGGAGGCGGGCGGTTTCGGCGTGATACGCCTTGCCGAGTTTCAGTTCGTGCTTGCGGCGAACGAGCCAGTCCGCCCGCCTGGCTCGCATACCCTCACTCGCGTTCTTTCGCAGCGGGCGGTCCCAACCCAGTATGGCCGTGAGGTTTTCGACATCGCGGACACAGCGGGCTTGCTCTTCCCCCGGACGCTTCAGAAGCCGTCCCACGATGTCGCGCTCCGCGTCCGTATAGCTCCCACGAGCTAACGTGATTTCGTCGGGGGCAAGCGGCCAGCGGTGTTTCCATTCCGCGGCGATCCATTCGATTTCTTCGAGCGCCGCGCGATATTCGGCCGCGGCTTCCGGCAGTCGATTGCCGAGTCGGACCAGTTCCGGGTTTTCGACAGATGCGCAGCCAGCGGCAGACGCCGCAGTGATGGCGGCGGCAGCGGTTGAAGCAGCCGCGAGCCCGAGTAGCATGCGGCGGCGATTGATCGCGGGCAAACCTTCGGCGGCTGCCCGAACATTGGTGTTCGGCATTGTCATTCTCCCTATGTTGAACATTGTGCCGGGCTATCCGGCGAGGGCTGCTAGTTCCGTTTCGAGTTGACGGCGGCGGGGTTCAATGTTGACGTGGAACGACTGATACTTGAGGCGGTCAATCTCAACCGCAATACGATCAGCGCGGCGCTCTGGCGCGGTCATCTGCGCCGCCTTCGCCTCCCGCCAAGCTGCCGCGAGATAGAAACCGAAGTCGGCCCGGTTGAGCTTGCGCGCCAGAGGCGGACGGGCCGCAAAGTGGGCATTCCACTTCGCCCAGGCTGCTTTCAGGATTTCCGAGCGGTTGAACATGGCGCCTATCCCTTGCGCAAAACTCACTACATGTGTATTTAGAATGGACCGACTGCGAAGTCAATACGGTTGTAGTGAGAATTTGGAATGGCACAGCTAACGCCGGAAGCATGCCGGGCGGCACGCGGAATCCTGAAATGGTCAGTTCGCGATCTGGCAGAACACGCAGGAATCGCGTTCTCGACCGTTCACCTATTCGAGAAGGGTGAGACGGTGAGAGAGGGTTCGAAAGCTAAAATGGTCGCGGCCTTTGCCGCGAAGCACGTCGAGATTACAAATGGAGACGGGACAGGGGCGCGGCTAAAAAAGCTTGGTGTCACCCCCTAATCGAGGTCGAAATCACGGCGCCGATCTTGCCACTCCAAATCGGTCAGCACCTCCGCTTCGACCGTGATGTCTTCCGCGAATTTATCCGCGTGCGCAGCCAGAAGTCGTCGCGCAGCAGCTATAGCAGCAGCCTTTCCTTCGCACCGCTCATGATGATTGGAGATGCTTGTGCCGACGCCATCATCCCATCTGGTCACGTCCACCAAGGCGTACCAGGCGCCCTTTCCGACACGTCGGCGCCGCAGGATTTCCAAGCGGCGTTCGGCCATTTCTGCGATGGCGCGGAATAGGGATCCCTCCTCGGGATTCGCTTCCGAGCGTTGCCTGGCCCCGAACGCATAGCCTTTTAAGCTCGGTTCCTTCAGGCGCTCTATGGCGTGTTCGATCTTCCAGAATCCCTCCGAGGCTTCATCTAATGCTCGGCTCGCATCGTAGGTCAGAGGTGGCTTTCGTTTCGCGACACCCTCTGCGGCTTTCAGTCGATCCGCCTTGCGTTTCGGCCAGATGTCGGAAATTACGCGATCGATCTCAGCCTTGCCCGGCTCCCAGCGAAACTCTTTCTCCAATTTCTGCTTTTTTGTGCGGGGCCGCAGTTCAACAACCGTACCGTCCCGCGCGGGAGTTGGTAAGATATCCATCGCGAGAGCTAACGCTTCATGCAAGCCTTGCCGGATGCCACCATCTTGGTCGAACACCCAAACTGAAGGTTCGGTTCTCAGAATGCGTGTTGGCTTTTTAGCCTCGTCGAATTCTAAAGTTGCAGATAGAACCCGCTGCCTGGTGCCGGCATATTGGGGCAGAGTATCCTTGCCGAATATTAGGCCTTCGACTAGCCGGAGCGACATGCGCAGAGGCTCCCCTTCATTGGGAAAAAGGTAGTGTCGGGACATTCAACTGCTCTCCATCGAAGCGCGGACTCACAGGCATGTAGTTCTTACCGCACCTAGCACTACATTCGACGTGCACGTGACCGGCTTGGGACGCGGCGGCGGCTCGTTTACCGGCCGATTGGCGGATATGCTCGTGCGACATTGCACATAGGCATCCGTTCCGACTCGCGCGCCAAGCGATCGGCAATAGGCGTCGTCCTGAGGAGCCATTGATCTATTCATGAGGTATTGGCGAAGCGCCGGCTTGTTACTCGCGAGTAATGTAGCGGAGCCTTCGTCCATGCCCTGCTGCTGTAGCCACGCAACTGTTTTGGACTTGCCGTCGGATTGGCATCCGCCGATGGCGCATAGAAATATCACCATCCAAATCTTAGCCACCCACGTTCCCCCAAGTCGCCTAAATCACTAAGTCACCTAAATCGTGCAGGTCAGACCTCGCATAGGCAAGGCTTCCTACGCTTCCTACCGAAGAGCGCGGCAGAATAGCTATGCTCGTCACCGTCAGCCGGGAGGAGTGTAGAGCGGCTCTCTGCATCGATGAACCAAGCACTGGCCATCGCGCGTCGGCACAAACCCTACCGCTGGGATTTCCGAATAGTCGCACGCATTGCTGTACCGGCGGACGTAGAGGGCATAGGTGTTCGGGCCGGTGGTCAGCACCGCCGAGCCATGGCTCTGGATTAGCGCCTGCGTCTGTTGGCAGGTCATGGCGCGGGTGTCCGGCCTGGCCTGGGCGAGGATTGTGAAGGCAAGCGTGACCGCTGCCGAGGTCAACGCAATCCGGCGAATGGACATGACGAGACTCCATGATGAGCCATTTGGTTGACAAACTCGCATGTCGCAGGGCAGCTGTGCAATGGCGGCCTCCAAATCGGAATTCCGGACACTGGAGCAAACTGCCCGCCCCGTGCGCACTGACGGCGTGCCGCGGACCATCTGGCAGCATAACCATGACCTTCGCCGGCTACCGACTAAAAGTGACTATCTGGGATAGTTCGGCGATGTCGCCGTAGATCATCGAACCTTTGACGAGAAAACACTTATCACCGAGGACGTCGAAGAGTGAGCTTGACGCGGTGCAAACCGGCAGATTCTTCGAATTGGCGCACGTACCGAGCGTCACGGTTTCGACCTTACGGTCCGCGGCTTCGGCATAGCTGACGCTGATCGCGAGGATAGCGAAAGCAAGGTGGCTCGGGGATAAGTAAGCTCGCGACATGCATCAAAATAGCACCGGCCCTTGATGGGCTTCGTCCATCGATTGGATGAAGCGGTCCATTATATTAGCCATCACTTGACTAAGGTGCCGGCCACCCTCAGCCCCTTCGTTCGAAAGTTGGCTTCCAATCGCAATTGCGTGCCCGCTGCTGGCCTTCGTAGTCAGGAATGCATGTGAAGAACACCTGCCGGCGGTCACGGCCGGCAGCCTTGCAATTTGAGCAGACAAAGAGCCCGGCCAGGTCGTCATGCATCGAGCCGTGGGCGCGGCCAAGCCTGTCAATCAGCGCCTGGATGTCGAGCTTCGTTGATCTGCAGCACATCGGGTGTCCGCAATTGACATAGATGCTTTCGCGGGCGGCCAGAGTGTCGGCGAGGTCTTTTGAGGCATGGCGATTCTCCGTTGAAGGGCTCGCCGCAACGGGAGGAATATAATCCTGAGGTTAGCGCCGGCAAGCTCGCCCGACGGCTTTCAACCGCTAGCTTTCATCCCAAAAATCCTGCAGCGAGGCGTGGCGCAAGTCTTCCTCGCCGCGTAGGTGCTTGACGCGGGCCTTGATGCCCGGCTTGACCCATTGCGTTGCCGGTCGCTTTGGCATGTCCTTGGGCGGTGGCCCGGCATGTTCCTGCACTCGGTTCCAAAGCCGCTCCCGCATCTCGCGGTTGACGCTCACGAACGCACTGCCAACATATTTCCGGGTGCCTGGCTCAGCCATTAGAGCAAACGCCGGCTTGCCCCTCTCGCGTTCGACGCCAAGAAGCTCGAACTCACTTTCGGTGAGGGACTTTGTTTTCAGCCAATTGGTGGTCGGGCCGCTGCGATATTTGCTGTCCCGACGCTTCGATACCATGCCTTCCAGGCCGGCCGCGTCGATCAGATGATAGATCGCATTGGCCTCGCCCGGCATCGTCTCACTGAACTGGATGCGGCTATCAGACCCTATAAGGCCGGCCAGGATTTCCCGCCGATCCTCCAGTGCCATGTCGCGCAAGTCGTGGCCGTTGAGATGCAGCAGATCGAACGCGACGAAATAGAGGTCGTGCTGGCGCCTGGTGATTGCCTTGCGCAGCGCGGCAAAATCCGAAAGGCCAGCCTCATTCAAGACGACGACTTCGCCGTCGATGATGGCGTTCTGTACGTTGAGACCTTTGGCTGCCTCGACCAGATCGCGGTATTTGGAGGTCCAGTCGAGACCGCGGCGGGTGAAGATACGCGCACCGCCGGGCGTCGATGATGATCTGGGAGCGGTAGCCGTCGAATTTGGCTTCATGCATCCAGTCATCGCCTTGGGGCGGCTTGGCGACCAAGGTAGGCATCATCGGCGGAATGAATTCAAGCCGGCCGACGCCGGTACTTACAATTTTACGCACCCGTTCGATTCTAGGCGGCAGGCTTACATTAGCCAGAGTGAACGGAACGTGATTCCCAGGGCTGCAGCAACAAAATCCCGTTTTCGACGTTGCCACCGATCCGAAGCTCATCAGGAGAATGACATGGCCGACGATAAGAGCAAGCGAGACTTTCGCGATCGCAATCGCGTGTCCGCCCACCAAGATTACGAATTGGAATATTTCGCTCGCGAGAATGACGTGACGATCGAGCAGGTCCGCGAACTCATCGAAGCCAACGGCAACGATCGTGAAGCCCTGATAGAAGCCGCGAGGGTATTGCGGGAGCGGAAATGAGATATCGGACCAACAACGAAGGCACAGGATATCGAGGCAAGGACCACGACCAGCCAATCAAGCCCGAGGCGGAGCATTTCGAGCATTGCCCCGTTTGTGGACAGGACTTCGACAAGCGCGATCTTGGCCAGGTGCTTCATCATGCCGAGCCGGAGCACCAGCCGCTTCCGGTAGAACAGTAGACCCTCCTATTTGGTCAGGGAGAGGGCATATGGGTCTGGTTTTTACTGGCGAAGAGGGAATCACTGAGCGGTTCGAGTTGTTGCTTGAAGCCTTTGATGGAACAGAGCGTGTCCTCGTCGTGACATCGACCGAAGCGATCGAAGACTTCGGCTTGGATGCCGTCCGTGAAATGGCATCTAAAAAATACGATGCAGGGCAGTTGGACGAGATGGGCCGCGTTAGAGTTCTGACTAGCGACCTGCAAGGTAGGTAGCCCGCCACCGTGAGGCAGCGTGGCTTGTTCCATGGCGAGGTTGACCGTGAAGGAAATCAGCTCCCCCAGGGCGCTGCCGCCTGTGAGTTAAATGAGAGAAGGAAACTCAAGCACGCCATAGAAAGTACCAACGAGCGATGGCGTACCCTACCAAGCCCAACATTGAGAGCACATACAGAACCAGGAAAAACGGAACCACGGACGGTTGGCTGTCGAGGGCGGCGTCAGCTTCTTCCCATTCCTCAACCAGATTGCGATCCCGCCCGGCCTCCGTGACCGCCAAACCGTCCGGCCCAATTTTACCCTCGATCTCTCTTGAAATTCTTTTCTTGATATCGGCTAGGATCACTGGATCCTCGGGCAGGTTGCCCCGAAACCCCTCAGGAAGATTGTCGCCATCGTTCTTGTCCATGGCGCCAACAATGTTCTCTGCCTCACTTATGTTCCAAGTTTCTAATGTAAAATTTGACCAAGAGCCGGTCCAACGGCGCCGGGAAGGAACAACACAACCAACCCTCAACCAGCCACCCAGACAAGCAGTGCGACGCCGATGGCGTAGGGAATCAGAACAACCGCCAACGCCACCCAAAAGCTGGATCTGCCAAAGCGGCCATTTCGCTGAGAAGTTGCTTCATGCCGGCGAAACGCGCACCCGCGCCCGGTGTTCCGCCAAGAAAGCCCGCGTCCTGAGGGAGAGGACGCGGGCCGATCGGAGGACCCCCGATCGCAGCATTGGTCTCGTAGCAATGCTGCGGATATCTAACCCGCGGGCCCAAGGTTGCGTTCCATAAGGAAATCCGCGGGGTGCAGCTAGGCCTTCTTGTCCTTTCGGTTCCTCTTCGGTTTCGCTGCCGATTCAGCAGGAAGTGTGGTTTCGGCCTTTAGTCGTTGCTCCCGCAGCCGAGCCGTCTTTGCATCTCGTGCCAGGCGCTCAACCTTTATCAACGCCCGAGCAGCGTCTGACGTGCGCTCCTGTCTGTCGTGTTTTATGGGCGAAGGTTTGCCTTTCCCTGATTGTTGGCACCGATCTGACGCGGTGCAGCGTTGCCCCACCGAACCGCTGTAGCGAGATCGTGTTCCTTTAAGAGAACAAAAAAGCCCGCCGCACCATTCGGCACGGCGGGCGAGAGTCCTAGTCGTTCACCAGGCACGAGGGGTGGGCGGGGGTGGTGTGCCCAGTGCGCGGAAATCCTACGCGCGCCGGCTGCGTCGCGTCTAGCAACCGGCGGTTGGCACCTCGCGGCACCGCGGGCTTACGGTGGCGCTTTGCCCTTCGGGAGAGTAAGGTTTCCCGGTCGCCCAAACCTTCCGGCAATTGAGCGCTTGAGAGCGAGCAACGTGCTTTCGCCTGACCAGGGAGAAGCACGATGCACCAGCTCTATTCCAACCTCGTCACTCACTATGAGAGGGCGGTGTCATTCCAAGACAGAGCTGTAGAGCATGAGCGCCGGTGCGGACATATCCTCCCGGAAAGCGAAACCCTGCTAGAAGTTCTGATCGAGAATTTGGCCGAAGCCCGTCGCGCCCTCGATCGGGAGACCCACAGTCATCACTAGCTCACCGCCAAGCAGCTGTCTGGAAGCCGTCGGCTCGCTTCATTGGGATTAGTTCCGATATTAACGGATCGTTGACCGCGGCGCCGCCGAGGTTTCGGGACTCTACGATAACCTCAAGCTGCTGCGGTTCGCGGTTCATGCTACTGCCTCCCGATGCTTTTCGTTGCAAGCCGCAGATCACGATTACCCTGCTCGAAGTGCATCCCAAGTACCTTCCCAAGCGATTGATGATCCACAAGCCGATTAAGGTCGACGGCAAGATCCTTTGGCACACGGAAAGATTCCGGGGATGAGCACCATCACTGGAACATTCCTTTTGTCCGCAGGTTGGTTTGTGAGCGCGTTCGTGCGCTTAACAGAGGAGAAAGAAATATGAAACGGATACTTCTGGCAGCGGCCGCGTTGGCGCTTTCCGCCGGGCTTTCCTTTGCCCAGACGACGAGCGGAACTTCGGGCGGAACTTCTACGACAACGACAACGACAACGACCACGCCCAGCACTGATCAGGGAACTGACACAACCACCACCAGCGGCACGAACCCGGCCAAGGATTGCGCACCTGGCCAGCAGACCGGCAGCGCGCAGGAGGCCGCCCCTGGTCAGCAGGACACGGACGCCAAGACCGCCGCCCCCGGCCAAATGAAGAAAACCACCGACGATTGCTGATTGGGCAACACCAAGGGGAAGGCCGGCGCCGCTTAGGGGAGTTGGGATAGATAGCCTGTATTGGCGCCGGCCGGGCGGATGGGGTTCGCCGCGGTGAATAGTATCGAGCTTGGCGAACCCGCTAATTACCGAGAGCGGTAGACTGAAGCCCTACGCGCTCCCGTCTGTTTCGCTCTCTTCATCGATTTCGCGCACGGGCAGATAGGCGGTCCGATAGTCCCCGCACCATGTCGTCGGCATCGCTCACGAGGCGGCAGGGGGTGACGGAATTTTTTGGTCCCGTGCAGCGTTTATTATCGTTCGGCTGCATTCCGTTTCGCGGAACCAGAACCCGCGAACCCGAGATGTCCGCCGAGTGGCAATCTTCTTCGGGAGGAACGTGACATGCAAAAGCGTCTCCACGGTGTATTTTTCGCTGTTTTCCTCTCATCAACGCTGATCCCCGCCGTCGCTCAAATGAGCGCAAAAGGACCGATAAGCGGGAAGGATTTTGACGACGCGGCCGCCGAGCAGGCCAAGCGATATCTGGAAGAAGGCCGCGAGACATTCCGCTTCGACACGTTCGGCAGCGAGGATTTTTGGGGCGGCAAGCTTAAGCTGCATGAAGCGATTGCCGGCGAGAAGCTGGGCGGCACAGGGCCCGGCCTGAGCCCGCAGAAAGCCCTCGAACTCGGGCTCAAGGTCGATGTGAATGCCATTCCCAAGGACGTGGCCGAGGCGCTCAACAAAGGCGAGGTCGATCTCGCGGACCCGGCCAGCACGCTCGTCCTACTCAGGGCCAACGCCGTTGTCGGTGTGACCGGCTTTTCTGCCGAGGATGGAAAGACGCTGACCTCGGTCGGCATCCAGTGCGCCGTGTGCCATTCGACGGTCGACGATACCTACGCCCCTGGCATCGGGCACAGGCTCGATGGCTGGCCCAACCGCGACCTCAACATAGGGGCGATCGTTGCCCTCGCACCTGATCTCACGGCGTTCACCGAGATGCTGCAGATATCCGAAGCGGAGGTGAAGAAGGCGGTTGAGGCGTGGGGTCCCGGGAAGTTCGATGCCGAACTGAACCTCGACGGCAAAGCATTCCGGCCGGACGGCAAGACGGCCGCCACGCTCAATCCGGCGGCGTTCGGATTGGCCGGTGTAAACAACCACACCTGGACCGGAGCTTGGGGCACGGTTAGCTACTGGAACGCTTATGTCGGCAATCTCGAGATGCACGGCAAGGGTGTGTTTTACGATCCACGCCTTGATGACGCCGAGAAGTATCCGGTCGCAGCACGAACGAAGCAGGGCCACAAGCAGGACAAGGAAGATCGGATCACCGCCAAGCTGCCGGCGCTTCACTTCTATCAGCTCTCGCTGCCAACCCCGAAACCGCCGGAGGGCGCCTTCAACAGCGCCGCCGCGGAGAAGGGAGAGGCTCTCTTCAACGACAAGGCCAAATGCGGCACTTGCCACGTCCCGCCGCTCTTCACCGAACCCGGCTGGAACCTGCATACCGCCGATGAGATCGGTATTGACGATTTCCAGGCGATGCGATCTCCGGACGAGCGCTACAGGACGGCGTCCTTGCGGGCCTTGTGGGACGTGGAAAAGATCCACAAGGGCGGATTTTACCACGACGGCCGGTTCGCCACGCTCAACGATGTTGTCGAACACTATGACGGCCATCTGGGCCTTGATCTGACCGATCAGGAAAAGCGTGATCTGATCGAGTACCTCAAATCGATCTGACCCGGCACTTGACGGCACCGGCGCTTCTTTGGGTTGCTAAGGGAGGAAAGATCATGAAAGACGATCGTGGTGAGGCAAACGGCGGGTCGGCACACGGTGCGCCAAGCCAAACGCTGTCTCGCCGGAAATTTCTGAAGGTGTCGATGACCGGCGCGGCGATTGCCGGTGCAGGTTGGGCTTGCTTCCTGCATGACGGGCCAGCCTACGGCGCGAGGCGCGGGAACAACGCCAAAGCCTGTGGCGCTTTATCAGGATTCTCCAAACTAGGGTCGCGTCCACTGGCCATAGCAAGGCGCGATCCGAGCCGAATTACTGCAACGTTGCCGGCTGGAGCCGTCTATGGATCAAAATTCTGATGTGCCGACCTTATGCCAAGCATTGGTTCACTGTGGCGTCTGCGAGGCGCTCGATCCGCGGCAACTGGTGGGATTCGCCAGGACATCCTCGAAGGCGCGCCGTCGCTGCGGACGTTCAAGCGAAGGGCGAGACTCCGAACAGCCAGCCGTGCAGCCAGAGCCCGAACAATGCGAAAGCCACCAAGCCGATGCCCACAGCAATCAGGTCGCTACGCGGTCGCACGACCGCGGGTGCCGGATCGCCGCGTGGGATGACAGCAATGAGATCGACAATCGCGTAAACCAGAAACGCTCCGAAGACTAGGAGCGAGGCAAGGTCGCCATTGGCCAGGAGGTGGCCGATGGCCCAAAGGATGATGCCCACCAGCATCGGGTGCTTCAGCCGATGCTTGATTGAACCCGTGGGCAAGTAAGCGGCTGCCAGAAAGACGAATGCGGCGAGCACCAACACCGACGCGACATGGCGGCCCCAAGAGGGCGGCTCGTAGATCTCAGGCGCATTGGGCCGATAAAGACTCCAGCCCCAGACGATCAGCACGAAGCCGATGATCGATACGAGCGAATAAAGTCCCTTCCAGCGCCGCTCGTTTGTGGCGATTTGCTCATCACGAAAGCTGCCGGCGGCGATCCGAACAGAATGGATTCCGAAGAAGATCACGAGGCCGAAAACCAGTACTAGCATAACACCTCCGAGGTTCGGCGCGTCGGCGGGAAGGAAGGCTTGCTTACGCTCTCGCTCGAGTTGCCGGCTGCATATGCGCAAAACGGATCCTTCGAACCAGATGGTCAGAGTAATATATCAGGGACCCGCAATCTTGGAATGGGCAAAGCTGCCGATTGGCACGGCACAGCGGCATCGCCTGCGCGCAGGTTCTTCGCGTTCAGCACGGAACCGCCCCGGTGAATGCCTGTGGCGACGTTCCGTTCACATAAATTGCATGAAGGCAACGGGCGGGCGGCGCTGTAGCGCTCGATATGCCCGTTCTCGTCGTCACGGCATCCAAGGCTGAGCGGTATGCTGCTTCGACCTAATTGCCGGCCCTCCACACATGGTACATGAAGGTCCGGAAGTGGTCGAACACGACCTTGAGTTTGACCAGCCTATAGATCCGTTTCTGGCGCTAGTTGCCCATTCCGGTGGCCAGCTCGAACGGTAAAACCTGACCCTGACCGGACCTTCCGGGACCGATTTTACTTTCAGAAACCGGACATTCGGGCCCAACCAGCGCGCATGACCCGAGTCGGCCGTTCCGGCCGCCTATTGGCGTCACGGAAGCGGACGTTTGCGGCTGCATTTCGAAGCTAAAAAACCGGCGGTCTCGCGCACCTCGATCGCCCCCATCCGAGCGAGCGAGTCCCGCTCCGCGATCTCCGTCGCCTCCGCAAGGTTCTTCGCTCGATGAGCAGGAAGCCACCCAGATACTCCTTGGTCTCTGCGAAGGGCCCGTCGGTCCAACTCGCCTTGCCGGCACGAACGCGCAATAGAGGCTTCGCTACACCCAATACGGTCGGACGCCGTAGTAGTCGTAAACGCGGCGGCCACTCTCGGCATTCCAGTCGAAATCCTGGTCGCGAGCATAGCGCGGAGCGCCTTCAACTTGCTCCTTCGTGATGTCAATGCGGAAGCCTGCAAGGCTCTCGTCATAGTCGAGCTTCTGCCACGGCAGCGGATAGTAGTCGTCGCCAATTCCAAGAAAACCACCAAAGCTGAGAACGGCATAGGATACCCTGCCGCCCCTCTTCTCGAGGATCAGCCTTTCGACTTGCCCGATGTGATTTCCCTGGATGTCATAGACGTTGGTGCCGACGACCATGTCGCTGGCGATAAGATCGTGGGTCTCACGAATGTCGGGGTCCTGGTTTGTCATGATTTGCTCCTTCCCGTCGGTATGGAGCAAAAACGGGCCCGTGCCCTCGAAGTTCCAAGGATTGTGCGGACCAGCCGTCAGCAATCTTCTGGCTTGAGCGAGCGAACCATCCGGGTGACGACCGGATCGTAGGCAACTTTTTGCTCCATGCTGTAGTCCATCAGAAACATGGCGGCGCGATCGCCGCAACCGTTATTGTGCAGAATCGGCCGTTGACGTCCCAACCGGCAGAGTTGTTTAGCGCTCTAAGTCCGACCTTAATGCATATCCAAGGCTTGGTGCGGGAAACCGGCATCGCCGCCGAACAAGGTCGCGAGTTCCGTGAACTTGGCAAGCTGCAAATGACCGACGAGCCTGAAGTCACTGATGCGGGTGAGAACAGGCTGTGTAGGTGCTGCGGTCGGCGACCGTCAACGATCCCATGTAAGGGTCTAGGCAGCAGGGCCGCGATACGGTTGCGGCCCTGACGTCTGATCAACCCTTGAGACGATCCTTGATCTTGTCCTCGGTCTTCCCAAGGCCCTTCTTGGTGCTTTCGTCAAGCTTGCCGGCAGTTCCGCCGGCACTCATTTTCTTGTCACCAGCCGGTTTGCCAGGCTTTGCCTTCACTTCGCCGCTTTTCGCAGAGCGCTTCACTTCATCCTTGTTCATGGTTTCTCTCCCATAGCTGGGAAACCAACATGCGCTCTCACTGAAAGTTCCAGTAGCCAAGGAAAATAAGCATGGCCGGCTCCGAAATGAAATCGATCGCACATCTCACGCGTGAACGAAGGAAAATGGGTGCGTCGATGAACGCGTTCGACGGAATGCCAAGATGGCCGGATAGTCGAAGATGCGATCAATTGGGAGCAACTCCGCCATGCCGCCAAGCTCAGGCCCCGGTCCAGGTGGGCAAGATGGACGCGGTGATGTCCAACCCGGTTTCCGCAGCGTGGGATCGACCCGCGTAATCGGCATTTGAATTCCACAGCCGGTAGACGCCTTCCCATCGGCTCGCTGCGCAATCGGCTGCATCTTTGCCCCGCAGGCCTCCCTCACGCCTGACGGCGTAGTCGAGCGGTTGGATCGGGCATCATGCCGGAAGGGCTAACGCTGACCAACGAAACGGCTCGCCCGATCGCCAAATACTGTGAAGGACATGCAGGCAGGCCGCGAAGATTGACCGAATTTGATTTGCCAGGGAATCGGGCCCCTCCTACGCCCGGCACGTCAGGCGAAGGCGGCCACCCCCATCGTTACAACAGCCACAGCCATCACGACGGTGGTCAGCCATCCAAGCGATTTGAGCACCCCGGTGACGACGAACTGCCCGAGCACATCCCGGCGTGTGGCGAAATACATCATGATCCCCATGACCGGAACGGCGATGATGCCGTTGATCACCGCCGTCCAGACAAGCGCCTTTATCGGATTTATCGGCGTGAAGTTGAGCACCGCCCCGATCACGGTCGCGAGCATGATTGTTCCGTTGAAGGCTTTTGCTTTCAGGGGCTTTCGCGTCAGCCCGGTGGGCCAGCGTAGCGCTTCGCCGATCGCGTAAGCTGTGCCGAGCCGGCCAGAACAGGCACTGCAAGGAGGCCCGTGCCGACGATGCCCAGGGCGAAGAGCGTCGAAGCAAGGGGCCGGCAAGAGGGCGCAGCGCTTCCGCCGCCTGTGCCGAGGTCTCTATCTCGGTGATGCCGCCCGGGTGCAGCGTGGACGCCGCGGTCAGAATAATCGCCAAGCCGACGATGTTCGAGGCTGCCATCCCGGCCATCGTGTCGAAGCTTATACGTTCAAGAGCAGCCGGGCCTTGGGCGGGCTAATAATCGGGATGCTAGCATCATGAACCTTTATCCTGTGTTCTCCTATCCGGATGACAACCAGTGTCCGCAAAAGGGGGTCGACTCCTGCCGGTGGCTGAAGGTCAGCTAACGAGGCGCGCTGCGAATGACCGGTAGTGGCGCAACGTGCTCGTTCTGGCTGTTGAGCCGAATGGCAACTTCCCATCCATTTCGGCGTTGGCGGCGGCCAGGTGGTGGAGTTTTGACGCTGCACGTCGGCTTGCGAGATAGCCGCTGCCGGGACGGCCGGTCGCCGGCACGCGCTCGGGCGGGGGTGGGGTCGAATGTGGGGCCTACCCGATATGCAGGCGGCTGGTTTCAGCGGCAGGCCCAGTCGACAGCTGGGGAGGTAATGATCACAAATACCCACCGCTCGCTTCAACAGAAGTGCATGGTCTGCGGTCTCCCACTGCACTGATCGGCGGTGTGCGACCTGACGTGGAGCGCATCGCGTCAAGTCCTTGAGACCGGTTCGGGGGCCGCCGCCCGCCACCTAGTTTACGCGGCGCGTCGTTGGGCGAGGTGGAACCCCGAACGGGGTCGACGAGGATCGACGGCAGTAGCGATGCTGTGGTGGTGATCGCAATAGACGCGGTCCGGCGAGGTTGGCCCAGCACAAAAGCGGTGGCCGCCGGGCACTAACGGGTCTTCGCGAACCGGAAAGCGGCATTGACAGGAGCCCAGCCTAATGAGGGGGACGCCGCTCGTACTGGAGGCCACAGCTGCTGATGGTAGGTGCGCTTGGACTTTCCAAGACAGGAAGACCGTCGGACCCGCTGCGGCTCCACCTTTGCCGATTGTGTTTGCAGCTTCGCGGCGTTTGGCGACCATGTTGCGCCTTGCGACCGCCGAACCCGGCTGACGCGAGGTTTTGGAGCTCCAATGCGTCGCTTCAACCAGCGGCGTCAGAGTCCGTGTTCCGGTACGGTGAACAGGCTCACAGGGTCAGGGATGCCGCGGATGGGGAAGTCGCCCAGTTCCTCGACGGGCTCTTCGATCAATTCAGCAACCCTGTCGGACAGGAGCAAGCGCCGCCCGGTCGTTTTCGATAGCGGTTCGATCCGCGCCGCCAGATTGACAGTGCGCCCAATGGCGGTGAAGTCGAGCCGATCCCTGGATCCGATATTGCCGAAGAATACGGGACCGCGATGCAGCGCAATTCCCATGCTGAGCGGCCGCCAGGAAAGGTCGCGCGACGGCTCGCCGGACTGAGCCTCGTTCAGGCTGTCCACCGCAACCAAACCGTTCCGAGCGGCGGCGAGTGCCGCAGCGGCGGCGGCCGGCGCCGACTGCATGCCGAAAATGGGAAAGGCCGCCAGCATGCCATCACCGACAAATTTCAGGACCTCACCGCCTTGTTCATGCACCGCATCCACGAGACCTTCGAAAAAGGCGTTCAGCAGCCGGATCATCTCGGCGCTATCGATGCGATCCGAGAGGCTGGTGAAGTTGCGCATGTCGGATACCCAGATGACCGCCTCGATGGTCTCGCCAAATCCGCGCCTTATGTCACCGGCGAGGACCCGCTTGCCAATGCGTCGGCCGAGATACGCATCGAGCACGTGCTCCGCGATCTTGCCACGCGAGACGATCTCGACATTGAGCGCCAGAGCCGGGCGCAACGCCTCGACGGCTTCGATGGTGGCGCGGGAAAAGCCCCCTGCTTGCCGTGTGGCAAGCGTCATCAGCGTAAACTGGCGGTCGTCCCGCTTCAGCGCGAAGCCCCAATAGTCCGTGTATCCGGCCGCCGCGAGGGTCTGCATGATCGGGTATGTCGACTGCGCCACTGAATCCTGGGGGTTCACCCGAATTGACCGGCCCTCCTCGATGATCGGCCTGAGGGGGCTGGTCAGGTAGTCGGTTGTTTCGCGGACATGCGCGTTGACTTCCACCTCATCACAGACACCGAGATCTCCGCGCCAGTGCGCCGTGATGCCCACAAGCTGCGGATGCAGCGTCGACATGTTGAGCGTTGCCCGCTCGATCGGCTGGCCTGCCGCGACCAGTCGGACGATGACGCCGTCCAGCAGCTCTGCCGGTCCGGCGGATGCTGCCGTCCCCGACATCAGCCAGTCGAGCGCCGTGCCATCATCTGTCGTGACTAGCGAAATGGGTCGGCGCCGGACCAACTGGAGATCAGGCGGATATTCCAACCCCACCGAACCAGTCGACAGCGATGCTTCAGCGAGTTCGGATCGTTGAGCCGGCATCATTCCTCGCGGCGTCATTCAAACGACAGATAGGCTTCCGAGGGGCAATCGCCAAGCTCCTATCATACGGCCTTTGAGCCCATCACTGTCTACAAAACGATCTTGCCGACTTCTGCTTCTCCCTACGTTCCTTTCGTAGACTTCCGTGATCGGGAGCATGAGGTAGCAACATGTCCAAGCTGAAAATCGCGGTCATCATTGGTTTCACGCGCGATTCCCGTTTCGGGCCGGCGCCCGCACAGCGGATCTTCGAACTGGCCCGGAAGCGCGAAGAACTCGATGTGGAAATTCTCGACCTGAAGGCGAGAGATTAGCGGAAAGGTGACTGCAAAGCCCTGTGCCAGCAGGTGGATCTGGTCACTCCGCCGAAGCAGGCGCCAGCAATGTCTGGCGCGACCTGCTCGCGCAGATGAGCCAAGGGCAACTTTTCGCTCTCTACGGTCATTCAGTTGCGAGCGTTGCATGACGCGATCTGACCCAAGGCAGGCCTTCCTGTTTTGTTGGAAGAAGGTCTGGAAAGGGGTGAATTGAGACACCGCGCAAGGTCAGCGGCGTGTACCAGATCGGCGATGTGTAGGCTCGCTCGGTGATCGTCATTGCTGTCCCCGGCAGAGAGTCGACCCCATATCGCTTGGCATCGTAGGCAGTCCGGCGCGGCGTCGGAATCTCGATGACTCGGTCGCAGTAGAGGGCGGGCAAGCTCGGGTCGAACTCCGGGTCTTTCCACACCTTGATGAGCTCGGGCGCGCTGATCGTATTCGTCCAGGTCGCATTCTCCACATCGACGGTGCTGCCTACCGAACGAAATTTGCCGTCGCCGCCTGGCTTGCGGTCGCCCGACCATGCGACATCGTAGATTTTCTCGTGCAGATTGCCATTCTTGTCGAGCCAACCTTTGACGATCTGCTAGCGGTCAAGGTTGGCGCGATGCGTTCGGCCGGCGGCACGCAGTCCGGGCCGCCGTCCTTCGTCACCCTCGCGACAAAGTCGCGGACGGCCGACTTCGCCACGCCTTCGTTCCGGGAGGGAAGCGGGTCCGGCATTATGCGGCCGCCCCATGGGCGTGGCCCTCATGGCTGTGCCTGCGCAGCCGGAACGCCAGCCCGACCAGCATCACGCCGAAGACGATGGCATAGGCGCCGATGACCCAGAGCAGACCGAGCGCCCCGGCGCCCGGAGCTATCGCGATGATTGCGCCGACCAGCACGGATAGCGCTCCCGCCGCGACCAGCCACCACTCGTTGTCGATCTCCTTCCTGAGCCGGATCGCGCCGATGATCTGCATGACGCCGGTGGCGATCATCCAGCCGGCTATAAACAAGACAAGCACGATCGCGGTCATGCCCGGCAAAGCCATCGCGACCAGACCCGCAAGGATGCCGAGCACGCCGACCAGCGCCAGCCACCATCGCGGCGCCGGCGCCCCGCCCTTGATGGCTGCAATGAGCGCCAGCACGCCGTCGACGAGCGCAAAGGCGCCGTAGAGCAGGACGAGCGTCACAAGCGAGATACCCGGCCAGATGAAGGTCAGCACGCCGAACACAATCCCACAGATGCCGCGCAGCAGGATCAGCCACCAGTTCCGCGCCAGCGCATGAAGCATCATTCTGCCGGCTATTGGCCCGGCTGGACGTGTCGTGCTCATTGTTCACCTCCGTTCAGTTGCGATCGGTCGATGCGCCGGCGTAGCGAGGTATGCTCGTCGCCCGCAGCGTGTCTAATGCTCGCTTGTGCTGGCCTCTGCCAGTGCCTTCAACGCGTCGTGACCTGACGTTGACTATCTGGGCGGCTTTCCCCCGCCGCGAATCAAGCCACGCGGAGACGACGAACAATCCTGCGCTTGGTCACGGACTTTTTCAACGGTATCGGCGCGACCTTGCCATTCGCGTACGCCTCAACGATCTTCAGCCACATTTCTCTGAACGGCTATTCCGCGATGGTGGAAAATTGGGCAATTGGCCCCGACAACGGTTCCTACCGCTCGCGCGAAGGATGGCGCTATATAACTATGATCGGACTTCATCCGTGCGAGGAACATCGCCCCCTGGCTGACCGGCCTCGCAATGGCCGTCCTCGGAAGCGCCATTGTTACGATCGCGCTCGGTGGTTGAAAGCCGCACTGCATGGGCTTGGCCCTTTGCACCATTTTAAGGAGGAGCCAAGGCGTTGTCCCTGAGTCCCAACGCCCTCCTGATCCTATTGGCCATAGGTGCAACCGTCGCGCTTGCGAACGTCCTGGGTGTCGTCTGGCAGCCGATATTCTGGGCCATCGTGATCGGCATTCTGTTCCACCCGCTGATGAAATGGATCGACTCGCGGCTATCCGGGCGGCCCAGCCTTGCGGCCGCGTTGACAGTGCTGGCGATCTTCGTCTTCGTCCAGATCCCGGCGCTTCTCCTGGGCTCCATGGTCATCCGCGAGGGCGTGTCGCTCTACACCCGCATCCAGAGTGGCGCCGTCGATCCTGGCGCGGAGCTTCTCAGACTGGAAAACCTGTTCCAGCCTGAGCTTGGGCAATTGATGAGCGGGATCGGGATCGATCTCGGCGCAATCACTGAAAAGCTCCAATCGGCGATACTACGCAGTAGCGAATTCGTGCTTTCGTTGTTCCTCAGCGCAGGCCAGAACGCAGCCGCCTTTCTGATCAACTTTTTCCTGATGCTCTATCTCCTGTTTTTCATTCTTCGGGACGGAGAGGACATGTACCGGCAAGTGTTCAGAGCGGAGCCACTCCCGACTAATCAGAAGCAGCTCCTCTTCAAAAAGTTCGCCGACGTGTCGATTGCCACGCTGAAGGGAACGTTCATCGTCGGGCTGGTTCAGGGTGCGCTCGGCGGTTTGATCTTCGCCGTTCTCGGCATAAACGGGGCAGTGTTCTGGGGCGCTGTGATGGCAATGGTCTCAGTCCTGCCTGCTGTAGGCACAGCCCTGATCTGGGTGCCGGCGGCAGTGATCCTCATCGTCGGCGGGGCCTGGATCAAGGGACTGATCCTCTCGGCATTCGGGACTTTCGTGATCAGCATGTCAGACAATGGTCTTGCGGCCAATGGTAGTGGGTCGCCAGACGAAGATGCCCGACTACTTGGTGCTCTTCTCCACCTTGGGCGGGCTCAGTGTCCTTGGCATCAGCGGCTTCGTCTTGGGACCTGTGGTCGCCGCGCTGTTTATGGCGGTTTGGCAACTCATTGAGGAAAACCATCCCCAAGAATGATCGCCGACGCACGCCCGTTCGTCTTGGGCTCAGGCCTGAGAGTTCGGTCGAAGGTGCGATCCCCGCCAATCCCCAATGACACCATCACGGCGCCGCCCTTCCGAGACCAATTCTCGTTGCTCGATCACGAGAGCAGCAGCGATCGCATTTGCGAACGTCCGCCGTGCGGTCCAAACACGACGTTCGAGATGCTATTCGCCAAGGTGAGAAGCTGGCGCAACCAAGCCGATCGGAGCACTCGGTTGGCCTCCATAGCCGTGACGCCTCCTACGTTCCATGCGGGTGGAATGTTGCCATTTGTCTCGTCGACAGGAACGAGCAGGTAGCGCCATTTGCTGCCATTCATGGCTCTTCTCAAAAGCTGCCCTTCGCGAAACGGCTCGACTCGACCCTAAGCGGAAGCTCGTTCGCCCCCGGCTGAATTCACGCCCATGACCCAAAGCTGTCATTTCGCCCGTACGTGTCGTAGCTTCTAATGGCTCTGCCGATGGGAGGGATCATATCCGAGC
>NZ_JBVVQQ010000027.1:0-87006 GCF_055811135.1 Mesorhizobium sp. WSM4817
ACCTGCGCTCACAAATAAACATCCAGCGACTGCAGAACACTGCGCCATCCACATGCGACGAGTTTATTTAATAGCAATACTCCCCTGTTCAGGACCTTCAGTGGCTTGTTCGAGCAACAATGAGAATAACCAGCTTTATACCATCTCAGGCCAATCGTGGTGGTCGGCTGACTGCGTTTTAACATTTCGCGGCCGGCCGGCGCGGATAGGCGTGGGCGATCGCGAGCTGCGCCTCTCTCGGCGCGTCCAGCCGTCTCTAGCATGCAATCGACCATCGCTTGAGAGCTAGGCTCCATCGCCTCCTGACGTTTGAAGCTGGTCGAAATCGCGGGCCAACCAAGTATCGCGCAAGGGTGCCGGCACATCGCTAATTACCCGAACTCACCCCCAGGCGATTACTCGTGCAGAGGCAACTCAAAACTTGCGGCTCAAGTACGACGAGCCTGCCAGTCCGAACCGCCACTCGAGATCGACAGCCTTGGAGATCCCGACCCGGTGTCCCGTCAAGATGGAGCTGGTTCTGGCTCCTGACGGCAGCTTGAACTGGAACGGAAGCTCGTCCAATGGCAGCCCGTCATAAGATGCATCGACAGCAAGCGCCTGGCAAAGGCGACCGGGTCCCGAACAAAGACGTCGAAGGTCATCAACTCCGCGATTTGCCCGCATCAGGTCGAGCTTTGATTGCGGTTCGATCGCGCGCACAAGGACAGCACTACCGGGAAGGCAGACGGCATTCAGGCACCAATGCAGACCATAGGAGCGATAGACGTAAGCGCTCCCTGCGGCGCCGAACATTGCGCTGTTTCGCGAAGTCCGACCACAAAAACTGTGTGAGGCGGGGTCATCGGCGCGATAGGCTTCCGTTTCGACGACGATCCCGCCCACGCCGTGCACAAGAAGCGTGGCGCCAATCATATCGCGAGCGACAACGCAGGCGTCCCGGGCAAAGAACTGGCGGTTCGTGATCAACGCCTGCACCAGATCTCGACCGCGCCGAAACGTGGGGCGAACAAGAACATTCCCGCTCCGGCTGGAAAAGGCCAATCCACCAAGGCCAAACTCGCGATCATCACCATCGCGGCGCTTCCTGCTGAACTCGGATAGGTCTGATCGCCTATGTATGAGGGTCGATTGGCTATTCAACAGCGCCTAGCCCAAGCGGTCGAAGTGATTGGAAGGTCAAAATTCGCTGCTGGCGTAGAAAAGACAGAGCCGGAAGACCGTGCCTGCCGCGTTTGCGATACCGCGATGCGTTAGGTGGCCGGAGCAAATCCTCGTGCGCTGCTTGGGAGCAACATCACAAGGGAACGTGACAGGCTCTGCGATCGTTGAAGACTTTTGATGAGCCATATCATGCCATCGACGTCGATACGAAAAATGGCCTACGATCCCGACAGCAGAATCCTCTCGGTGTGGTTCGTCGCCAGCGGCAAACGATACGAATTTGAGGACGTGCCGCCGGAGACCTTCGCCGCGGTCAAAGCCGCCTTTGCCAAGGGCCGCTTTTTCAACGAGCACATCCGCAATCATTTCCGGTACCGTCAGGTTGCGGCCGGCAACGATGCGGGATAACGGCAAGCTGTTGAAACATTCCAACTGCCGTTTGGTGGACGCAGCGCAGCCGGCGCGCGTAGGATTTTCTTACGATCCCGCCCACACTGTGCAAACGACTGATCGCCCGCCGTGCCGAAAGGTGCGGCGGGCTTTTTTGTTGTCTGGGGGGAACACGATCTGGCGACAATCGTTCGGGCGCCAACAAAAGCGCCGTACAAGATCGAGGTACAACAATGCGGGAAAGGCATGGCTTAACCGATAAAGAAAAATACGACCGACAGGAGCGCACGTCGGATGCTGCGCGGGCATTAACAGACGTTGAGCGCGTCGCACGAGACGCAAAGACGGCTCGGCTGCGGGAGCAACGACTGAAAGCCGAGACAGCTCTCCCTGCTGCATCGGCACCGAAACCGAAGAGGAATTCGAAGACCAAGAAGTCGTAGATGGCACGCTGCACCTGCGCCCTACAATCAGCCGCGGTCCTCTCCGCAGGCCGCGTGAATCGACGGCCGATGTGCAAAGGTCGAGCGTGGAATGCTGTGCGATTTGGGGTGCGGGATTTTAGGCGCTTGATTACTGCTCAGCGTATCGTCTGCGGCAATGCGATCCAACAGCTTACGGGTGCCAGTATTAGGGCGGCGGGTATCGTTTATCGTCTGGCGAAGATCATCGATATCTGCTCGCGCGCGACCTCATTCAATCGAGCCGGTTCTATTCAAAATTGTCCCATATGGATAGCATTGTGAATGCTCCTAAGCGTCCGGCGGCTTCAGCCGGCTTTTCAGTAGCCGAGCTTCCCGAAGTAGTGATGCCCGATCGGTGCCGATCAACTTGATCAGCTCGCGCGCTTGAGCTTCAGTTATTCCGGCTTCCTTGGCGAGGAACTGCGCCTGGAAATCCGTCATTCGGTCGCGGTCGGACTTTTCTTCCTCGCCCATGGTGAGCCTTTTGCACTTGGATTGAACCGGAACGCCGGCGGGAGGGTTTTGTTGCGATCAATGGCGCAAACTTTCTAGGCATATTTCGCTTTCTCTGGAACACATGCTTGAGATGAATGTTCGGGAAGTGCAGCAATCTTGTTCCCTCCCAACGATGGGCTGCAGATCGGAGATGCACCGATCGGCCCGCGTCCTTTCCTCGTGGGGCGCGGGCTTTATTGTTCGCACCGAACACCAGGCGCATGTGTTTCGCCGGCAGGAAGGCAACTGCTCAGCGAAATGGCCGCTTTTGCAGATCCAGGCTTTTGGATCACGCCCTACCGTTGTTCTGGTTCCCCATGCCTCGCCGTCGCACTGCTTGTCTTTCAACCGTGATTGTTGTCGTTTCCCGGGCAGCATGGAACGGACGGGCAGAAACCTTCAGGCGCTATTTTCAAGACGCTACGCGCCGATCGCGGTAATGTGTTCTCATCGGCGATAGACAACGGGCATCGCTGGCTGTGAGCGACCACCCGCTTCCGCCCCAAATGGGAGGAAAGACATATGGTCAGCCTTAAGACTGCAAAGAGTGGCATTGCCTTTCCTAGTGACCTGACTTTGTTGAAGCAGGTCTTTGATCGTGTTCGCGTTGAGGAAGGTATTCCCGTCGGTAGCGAGCAGGCGGAGCGCCTGAGCGTGATCGCAATGGAACTTTTCTCAGATGGCGAATTTGACGAGGCAGTTCTTTACGAACGCCTTCGACTATATGCCCGATTGTAGCGCGGAAAGAAAAGCACATGACTTCCCACCATCAGGAAGTCCTGACGAGCCTTGTCGCTCGGTATGAAACGCTTGTGTCGATCCAGGACAGGATCGTTGAGCACGACCGGCGGTTCGGCCTGGCTTCCGAAGTGGACGAAGGCCTTCTAGAGCGCCTGTTCGTATCGCTCGGTAAGGCCCGCATCGCCCAGATCCGCGAGGTCGGCTAAAAGCCCGGTCTTCGTTCACTGCACAACTACCAGCGGCTGGTGCTCCGGCTCCGCATGGTTCAAGCGCGACGTCGAGGTTCATCTTTGTTGGATGTCGGCGAGACGGCATTTACCTCAAGCGGTTCGATCACCAGGGACAGGCTAAGCCTCAGAACCTTTCTGCCACTCTCGTCCCTTATATCCATGATGAGTTGCTGCCCATCGGGACCTTTCAGTTCGTCCTTTGCCAGCTCAGTCAATCCTTCGACGGCTGCATTGCGCGCTGCCTCAATCCCCTCGCATTCCAGACCCGTGTTGTCTTCCACGAGATGCTGGTGATCGCCGCTATCAAAGAAATATCTTGGCATATCGGCTTCCGTCATCAGAATGCCACGTCGGGGTCCTTCAGGTGGAGGTAAGTCGGATCGAATTCCCCTGCCTGAACCAAACCCGGCCAATCGAGAGCACGCAACTTTGTACCTGGCGTGGCGATCAGCCCGTCACCTCGTAGCGCCTGAAGCGTGCGGTTCACGTGAACCGCGGACAAACCCACCGCATCACCCAGTGCTGCCTGGGTGATCGGTAGATCCGCGACGTGCTCCTCAATGCGTCCTGCAAACCGCAACCGCACAATGAGTTCGCATAACATGTGTGCCGTGCGAGCGTAGGCGTCCCGTCTCCCGACGTTGGTGACCCATTCCCGGTAGATCGCAGCGTCAATCAGGGTCGATCGCCAGAACGCGGTTGCAACACGCGGGCGCTGTTCGCAAATCGAGCGAAGAGCGCTGTGGCGGATTAAGCCCAATTTGCCTGGTGTCATGCTCGAGAAGCTGCAATCCATAACTGCCAGATGGATGCCGTGCAGATCCGGGAGATCGCCTGCGACAAAGAAGCTGGTGATCTGCCGCTTTCCCGCACCAGTGTGCTTGTATGAGCATGCCACGCCGTCCAAGACGACAAATGAGTTGGTTGGTCGATCGCCTTCTAAGGCGATTTCCCTGTTAGCCGGAACATCCTTCTCCTGAATCGTGAGGCCTCCTAAGGCTGCGGCGTCATCATCGCTGATGTCAGCGACGCGACGCAGCTTGCGGATGAGCACATCCGAGGAGAAAGCTGGACACAAGGACTTGGTTACCTCCATGGGCGTTACCTGCCGAACGTGCATTCGCCGCAGATGTTCCACGCTGCTGATGCGGATAAGAGGTCGACACGCCCGGTATGAAGCTGCGCATCAAGCATCTCCGAGGCGATCACAGCCACATACGCCACGCATCACTGCTGGGTTTCAGCGACGAATAGGCCGGTCTACTGGTCTACCGGAACCGGTTGGTGCTCCGCCCCCGCATGGTGAAGCACCTGGCCGAGATCGCGCATGTCGAAATCCTGCCCGCATATAGGGCAGTGTTCGAAATGCTCCGCCTCGGGCTTGATTGGCTGGTCGTGGTCCTTGCCTCGATATCCCGTGCCTTCGTTGTTGGTCCGATATCTCATTTCCGCTCCCGCAATACATTCACGGCTGCGAAGACGCTTCCAGCTGGCTAACATCTATGCAAGTCGGTACAATGTGAGATCGCCAGCCACGCACAATGGGCGCTGACGCTTGGGAGCGACCATCGGAATCCTGCCCCAAACGTAAGGCAATTGTCTGATGGCAGAAGAAGCAGGGCGGGTCCGCCCGACAGACGACTTTGTACGCTCACTTGCGCAGGAATCCGGTGCTACTGAGCAGCAGATACGCGACATTGCATCGCTCATCGGCGTCGATCGTGCCTCGATCCTGAGAGAAGCGCGTCTCTTGCGCCGCGATCTAAGGCCGAAGCTTTAAGGCTTTTCCTGCAGTCGACTATCACGCATCTAGAACGGCCGGCCGGCCCGGATCATTGCGCGCTCATCATCGTGTTTGGCACGATCCACTCGACGGAACTAACGGTCTGCGGCGATGTTGCGATGGCAGTAAAACTATGCTGACCAACGGAGACGGACATGACAGAGCCCAAGGACGTCTGGTGCAGTGGCTGCGCGACGCTCACGCCATGGAAGAACAGGCCTAGACCATTTTGAGCGGCCAAATCGAGCGTCTGGAAACTATCCCGAGATTCGCATCTCGAAGAAACGAGACAACAGGCAAAACGTCTCGAACAATGCCTCGACCGGATTGGCGACGGATCTTCGACGCTGAAGGATGCCGGCGGTAAGCTAATCGCATTCGGACAGAACATCAGCGGCATTTTTGCAGGCGACGAGGTGATGAAAGGATCGCTGGCCAGCTACACGTTCGAGCATATGGAAATCGCCAGCTATAAGATGCTCATTGCCGCAGCCGGCGAGATCGGCGATTCCGAAACCCAAAGCGCGTGCAAAGAGAACCTGCGCGAAGAAGAGGCGATGGCTGATTGGCTGGAAAACAGACTCGGCACGGTCACCACCGAGTTCCTCAGACGCGACGAGCGGGATTCTGACACGGCGAAACGGTGACATAGGCGGACAATTGCCGTCTACAGAAAAAACTCGCCTTCGGCACGGTGCTCGAAACAGAACCAGTGGGATGGCTGCCGCGGCTTACGGAAAGCCCTTCCGGCATTCTTGCCGCAGCCGGGATGCTCCCAGCAATGGCGCTGAATGCGACATGGCAACCAATCGTTTGGGGGCGCCTGGCGTTTATTCGGACAGTGTTGCCGTCCACGGCCTCGCCGCTAACTACTTGGCGAGCGAGAGCCCCATGGAGACGCAAGTCTGGTGAAGTCCCCGATATCGCGGAGGAGCTTCCTGCTGGCCGCGCGGCGGGACCGGCATTCGCGCCCATACAAGCCATTCTCGCCGAGGATGCGGGTATGACGAATAAAATTGTGCTTCTTGGCGATTCAGTTTTTGACAATCGCGCCTATGTGACCGGCGGAGCAGATGTACTGGCCCATTTGGTGCGTCAGCTTCCGATCGGGTGGTCGGCCGACCTGCTCGCCGTCGACGGCAGCGTCATGGCAGGGGTGCGCCAGCAGCTGGACAGTCTGCCGGCTGACGCCACTCATCTGGTGGTCAGCATGGGAGGTAACGACGCGCTCGGCGTTTCCTCTGTTCTGGACGCTCCGTCGCGGTCCGTCGCCGACGCCCTGCTAAGACTGGCCGAAATAAGAGAGCAGTTTTGCCTGGAGTATCGGTCGACGCTGGATGCCGTTCTGGCTGTCAAGCTGCCCACCGCCGTTTGTACGATCTACGACGTCCGGTATCCGAACCCTGAAGAGAGGCGCATTGCGGTAACGGCCCTGTCGGTCCTCAATGACTGCATTACACGAGCAGCCGCTGGGCGGGGCGTTCCAGTGATCGACCTTCGCATTATCTGCGACGAGGAGGCCGACTTTGCCAGCGCCATCGAGCCTTCGGAACAGGGCGGCGGCAAAATCGCTGCAGCGATCGTTTCATTTCTTACCAAGCACGAATTCCGAAGCGGGCGCGCCGAACTGATCGTTCGCTAGAGAGCTGGAATTGGCTGCGCTAATGCGCCGCGTTAGGCCGTTAAGGTCAGCTTTGCCATCGCCTGAAGCGGACATAGCCGGCGACACTCTGGAAGTTGCGGTTGCGCCAGAACATGCGTCCTGTAATCCATCCCCTAGCCAATCGCGATCTTCTCAACGTGCTTTCCTCACCTGTCCCAGGGCGGGTTTGTCGAGCATCTGGTCAAGCTCAACGACAAGGTCGAAGGCCTGACAAAAGGTGGCCATCCAGCGCAACAGCTTCGGCGAAGTGGTCGCTGAATACACAGGCAGCGTTGATCAAATGAGAGCGGGACGAGGTACTCCCGTTGGGTCACGGTGGCAGCGGGGTGTAAATCTGCTCGAACGAAAGGTCCGGATCGCGTTCGTTGTTGAACACCGGGAGGAGCCAGCTAGCTCAAGAGGAGCATGAATGAAAGAAACTCAGAAAGAGAGGAGCGGCGAAAAGAGCCTGTCCGGCGCGACCCTAACGCTCCGATCGACACGCCGGCAAGGAGCGCGGACGAGCCACCGACCCGGTTGTAAACACCCTGGATCCGCCGCCGATTGAACCCCGAAAGAGCCCAAACAATTGGCGAAGGCAAGCAACCACAAGCCGTAACAGTTCCCGCGGAACTGCTACGGCCTCGGACACTCAGTTCCTCGACTAAGGTCGATCTACATTGCGGATGCGACTACGCTCAATGTCTTCTGCTGGGTATGGCTCCGCATAGGGATCAAAGCCGGTCCACCCGCCAGCCTCGTATTCACTGCGGCGTTCGGCGAGATCGATCGACCTGGACTGTTCAAGGATCCGTTCAGCATCTGGAACAAGCTGATCCTCGACCTTGGCCGTTACAAGAGCGCCGCCACGACGGACGCCTTCTGCATAAACATGGGCATCCGCTTCAGGTACGCCAGCATCTGTCATTGCGCCGATAATTCCGCCCGTTGCTCCCCCTACAGCGGCACCGGCAACTGCCCCCGCTGCGGTAGCCGCCAGCCATCCGGCGGCAACTACTGGCCCGACGCCCGGAATGGCCATGATGCCTAACCCTGTGAGCAATCCTCCTGCGCCCCCGATGACTGCGCCAATTCCCGCGCCAGCCGTCGCATCTTCTGCAGCTTCCGAGCGATCACCGTCGTACCAACCCGTTGCATTGTTGGCGACGATGCTGATGTCGGAGTTTGGAATGCCCATTGCTTCCAATTCACCCACCGCGTCGGCTGCTTCATCATAATCGTCAAATAAACCCGTTACCGTTTTCATGGTGAACTCCTGAGTGTCTGTTCAGTTGGTGCTGGCAACGATGTTGCCTTGATAATCCAAACCTACCGCGGTGCTCTTTCCGTTCTTCATGGCCTGACCGCGCCAGATGCCTTGGTCGTCCTTTTTAAGGTCAGATACATCAGAATAGCCGGCATCTTGGATGCGGCTCCTGGCCTGATCTTCCGTGAAGCTGTTGGCACCGGGAACCAGCGCCCCGGTGTTCGGGGTATCGGTTGTATTCACCGCGGGTGTGGTCGAACTCGTACTGGAAGGCCCGGCAGCCATTTTAGATGCAATGTCTTCTACCATTTGCTGATGCGCCTTAAGCGTGGGCACCGTGTCTTTCGCGAACGACTTGAGGGCCGCATTGTCTCCGTCGCGTGAATAGCTTTCGAACAGTTTGACGGCGTCGGCATGTGCTGTGCGTTGCATCTCGACATAGGGCTCATCAACCGGCGCCTTGGCGGACTGAAGCTTCTCCAGATCCGTCTTGCGCTTAGCGTCCATTTGCGGGGGAACCTTGAGCTTCTGGTCGCCAGCGACGCTCTCCAGCTTGGCGTTAGCCGCACCATGATCGTCGATCATTTTCTGCGCGAATTGCTTGACCTGCTGGTCGTCAAGCTTGCTCAGAACACTCAGGCTCGATTCGACTTCGAACCTTCCACCGACAGCAGCTTTGTCGACGAAATCCTGTGCGCTGTCCGCGGCCAACGAGGGTAGGGCAAAGGCGATAGCAGTGGCGGTAACTAAGCCGCCAAGAAGGCGTCGAACTTTCATGGGCTTTATCCTTGTTTGGTGGTGCACGACTGTGGCTGGTGCACGACTATGCTACCGACCCAACAAGGCAGGACCCTCTTTGTTCCAGGGTGAGAATGCCCGAAGGCAAGTGGTTTCGAGTGCCGGGCGAGCAAAAACGAGCAAACCCCGCCTTGCGAGCGGCTGCAGCACGCCAGGACGTAGCATGTCGCCTTTCCTTCCGAGGTCAGCCCGCCAAAGTCATCAGGCGACTTCGCCCGACAGCTTGCCTATTCGGCGCGTTCCGCAGGTTCCATGCTGGCACGCGCTTGGGACGTAGACTCCGCACTTGGCGGCGGTGCCGAGCGCTTCGGCGAGATCGGACGCCAGGTCCTGAATGCCGACTCGGCGCACCTCGCCGTGCTCAATGGGTTGCTTCATCACGGCCGACGCCATTGCAATCGGCACCGCCAAGTCGATACCGACACTGCCACCGGCAGGCGCGATGATGGCAGTGTTGATCCCGAGAAGGCGGCCGTCGGCGGTGACCCGCGCATCACCGGAATTACCAGGGTCATCCGACAGGTCATATCGCTCCTCCAGCAAAGTCCTCTGGCATTGCCCGCCCGTCCATTCTCCGCCGTCAAGGCCGACGACGAAGCGCAGAAGCCGCGCTGGCCGCCGCAACGATAAGAGCGCACGGAATGCCTGCATTCAACACTCTGCGCATTTTTCCCTCCATGGCTGAAGTGCCCCGAACCGCGCTGCGCGTGATTTATTCCCGCCGCGAGCTACGCAGCTGGGATCGACCAGTTCGGTGTATGCGCACAGTGCCGGACGCCCAGACTAGCGAGGCTCGCCCGACTCCCGTTTGCCCCGCCTTGCCAGCGCCAAGCCGCCGATCAGCATCAGTGCACCCCAAATCAGGAACCCGATGTCCCAATAGATCCACTGGTCCTGCGGGACGGTTTCGTTGACATGGTGGATGCCGAGAAGCTGGTGATTGATCACCCCTTCGACCAAATTGAATATACCGAAGCCCATGAGCATCGTCCCAAGCAACATCTTTCCCGACCACCGGAAATGAGATTTGTGAGCGGTGCGCCAGAGCACGACCAAACCAAGCACGACGAAGATGTATGTGCCGGCGTGGAACAGGCCATCGAAAAGCGTGTTGAACCGAAGGTTCTCAACACTGTCGGCGGGATAGCCGGCGCTGGTCGCCATATGATGCCACTGGAGCAACTGATGCAGCACGATTCCATCGAAGAATCCGCCCAAGCCGAGCCCCAGCAGAATACCTGCGGACGTTGGAAAACGGCGATGCTGCGAGGCCGTGGTCGCCATCCCTCTCTCCTTTGGCACCTCTAACTTCGGGCCAGGCCATGTGTTCCCCTACCCCGCGGGTTGGATACGCGCGCAGCTAAGGTCGCAAGAATCGGATGTTTAGGCAGCGGAAGCGCTGGCGATGACAACATCCATTCGAACGGATGAAAGGCTGCGCCTCTGGCGGAGAGAGCGGGCCGATCGGGTCGCTGTTCCGAGTTTTATGACACTCGACCGAGATCGCGGTTTCGCCTTCGACGCTCGATGATACGCGCATTTCGACGAGCGACTCTAAGTTCGGCAAGCGTTGGTTGCCACCAGCCTCGGGAATGCTCCATCGGTCCAGCTTCATGACGAGCGGGCCATGTCTTGATGAGTTCCGTCAGCGTCGCCGAGCGCCACGTTCCCCACACGTAGTCGAAGTCTGCCCGCATCGCATGTGGATTGAAGGCGGCCAATACTGGCGGTTCGACGACTTCACCTGACACATCGGTAAAGACGACAACACCGTACTGCTCTGTTGCGACGGGGCGCCCCATCGGAGGCAAGTCTTCAGCTGGCAACGGATAGCGGTGGCGGCGGCGTTCAGCATATCGCAACCGCGTGGTTCTTTGAGCTTCCGAGTCCCTCTCAGCCTCGCGGCGCCGCTTCCTTTCCTCGGGCTCGTTACGTCGGGCAGCCTCTTCGATTGCCGGCCACCGCCGCCGCAGTTCCTCATAGGACCGAAACGGCACGCGCCACGCCCGCAGTTCATCGTCCCAACTTGCCCAGGGAATGCCATGTAGTTCCCGAAGGGCGGTCTTCGAATAGGG
The DNA here is from genome assembly GCF_055811135.1 of Mesorhizobium sp. WSM4817. Classification (NCBI taxonomy): domain Bacteria; kingdom Pseudomonadati; phylum Pseudomonadota; class Alphaproteobacteria; order Hyphomicrobiales; family Phyllobacteriaceae; genus Mesorhizobium; species Mesorhizobium sp. WSM4817. The sequence continues at coordinate 11,050 of NZ_JBVVQQ010000027.1, forward strand.
CGTCCGAATGCGCAGATCGTCGGCAACCTCCAGATAGGGACTGGAGATCGGGTCGAACGCATAGGTGTCACGTCCCTTGCTGTCGGCGTGGGCCGCCAGCAACTCGGCCTCACGCGCCAGCCAACGGTCGACCTACGGAGACATCCGGTTGGCAGCGTGCCATCGGACAACGGAGAGAAACTTATGTGTCTATCAGGCCAACTGCTCGACATGTTCTCACGAGAGAGCGGCTCAACGAGATCGCAAGAGAGTGACTTACCGAGACTGGAAAGGGCCTCCGTTCAACCCCGCCGACCGCGCCGAATGTGAACTAGATCCCCTTACGTTGGATGCGTGGCGTGGACCTTCCAATCCCTGATAAACGCTAGCGACGCTCATTTATCTTCGCCTGAAGTCGAGCTACTGCGTCGAGAAGCGCGACCGTTGCCTCGCTGTCTAGCGCAATCTCCAGGCGGCCACCTGTAGTGCGAACAGAGAGAATGCCGAAAGGGCCCTTGTCGTCCGCGACCGTGCTTATGTGAAACTCGGTGGGAACGAAAGGCTTTTCCTTTTTCATCGTTCACCTATCACTCCGTCACACAGCTTACGAACTCTATCGGTGCGACAGGAACTATCCTCGTGCATGGTAGCATGGCAGACGGGGAACTGTCAGCAGAGCAGGCAGGAAGGCCGTTCTTCGCGAAATGACTGCATCGCATATCGGCACAGAACGATGTCGGATATGGCCATGCTCGCCGCAGAGGTGCCTGATGCGCAGCTTCACCACCTCTGGCTGTACTCATTGCGTCGCCGGCCCTTTCTTCAACTCTTTGGGCGGTGGACCGGCGTGTTTCTGAAGCCTGGCCGCCGATGATCGCATTCTCGATCTCAAGCTCTCTGGCGGCTTCGCATGAGCCAAGTGTATTTGCGCGTCCAATCCGCACCGGTTTTCGTGAAGACCCGGGTAAGCACGTTGGGAACAAATCGGCCATCCGCTGCTTAGAGAAGCCTAGAGCCATTGGCATGGACTGGCGAGGACCAAACGTGGCGAATTATCTAACACTGCCTACGACTACATCGAAGGGTCGGATCAGGGTGGTCGTGGAAACACCGCGTGGCGCCGAAGCAAAGTTGACTTACAAGCCCAAGAAGAAGCTTTTCGAATATACGCGGCCGCTTCCAGCGGGCCTGGCCTACCCGTACGACTGGGGCTTTCTGCCTTCTACACTGGGCGACGATGGCGACGCCCTCGATGGCCTGGTCATCCATGAGGCCACCAGCGCTCCCGGTGTTGTCATCAAGTGCGATCTGCTGGCTGCCCTTTGTGTCATGCAAACGGAGAACGGCGAGACCGTGAGAAACGATCGCTTTGTATTTTGCCCGCACAAGCAAGACGCCCATAGCGAGTCTCTCCTTGGCGAGAATGTTCCGGATCGTCTGCGATCCGAGATCGAGCAGTTTTTCCTCGCGTCGGTGTCCGGCACCGACAAACAAATCGAATTCGAAGGCTGGCACGATTCCAGCCAAGCTCTCCGGAACATCCATCGGGCCATGAGAACTTTCGAGCGGAAACAGCGAGCCGCCGGTCCCTGAGCGCTCCACAATATGAGAAGAATGTAGCTTGAGAACACAAGGCTGCCTGGACGCCGGTGGCGGCACTTTCACAGGTCAACAACGGCGAAGTGCACCCGCAATAGAGCAGGCAGGAAGGCCGTTCATTTTTTCGCGAAATGACTGCATCGCATATGGCGCAGGGATTGCGGGCGGGCACTTGAGGCGCGGGCATATTTTGACCCGTCAAGCAGCCCACCAGCTCCTGCGGAGATATCGGCAAGGTGGCTATTTCCCGCTTATAAAAGACTAGGGGATTGCCGCGCGAGAACGTTTCGCACATTCGAGACCTGCCATTGGCCGTTGCGGGCTGTTCGAACGCCTCGATTGTTCAGAGCGATTGCCAGGCCACGCAGGCTGGTGATGCCCGACTGCTGGATGGAGGCGATGATCGGCAGCACGGTCTGGGCAAATCTGTCAGCCTCCCGGATCGAGATCTTCCGACCTTTCGCCGCAGCTTCGGCTGTGTTGGTCGGATTACCGAGTTTTATGCCAGTGGTCTTGCGAGAGGCGAGGGCGGCCTTGGTGCGCTCCGAGATCATACGCCGCTCCTTCTCGGCCAAAGCGGCGTAAAGGTGCAACATGAACGGATCGGCATCGGCGCCAAGTTCGGCGACTATAAAAGGAACGCGCTGGACCATCAGGCCGGCTATGAAGGCGACATCGCGCGACAGGCGGTCGAGCTTGGCCACGACGACCGGGCATTTGAGCTGCCGGGCAAGGGCGAGGGCGGCTGCAAGTTGCGGACGGCGATCCAGGGCGTCCGAGCCCTTGCCGGTTTCGACCTCGGTGAACTCCTGGATGATGGCAATTCCCTCGGCTTCAGCAAAGCGGGCGACCGCGGCACGCTGGGCCTCAATGCCGAGACCTGATCGTCCTTGGCGCTGGGTCGAGACCCGATAGTAGGCGACTGCTCTCGTCATGCTGCTGTTTCCGGGGTGTTCAAACTGCAAACCACCGTTTGCAGTGTGCTCACAAGACACGGTTCAGCAAGTTCTTTCAGGAATTAGCCTTCAGCAGCAACGCGGTTGAGCTGGAGCGCCGCCTATATGACGCAGACTTGTTGGAAGGCACTTCATGAGCACGCCGAGTTTTCGCATCCAGTGCAGATAACCATCCTTCGTCAGCACGTTGCTTCCTTATCGCGCCCGCCACAGAGGCGCAGCCGCCGCGGATGCAGCTACTTCCAATCCGTATGGGCACGCCCTAAGTCTGCGGCCAGAACGCAATCTCGCGACAAACGTTCACGTCAGTGTGGATTACAGGTGCGGCTGTGCAGGCCCTATCGAGCTCGGCCCTAGCCAAGCTAGCTGCGCCCCTTCACTAGGACGTACCCATGCAGAACAAGTCCCTAGCAGCCACTGGCTTTCTCTGCCTGGGCGTTCTCGTCTTCTCACTGCAGGACGTGATCCTGAAGGGCCTCTCGGACACCTATCCCGTTACGCAAGCGATGACTGTTCGATCAATCGTCGCATTGCCCATTCTGCTGGTGCTGGTCGGCGCGACCGCCAGAATACGGTCTATTTTCTCAAAGCGAGCCGGGCTGCGAGCCATCCGAGCGGTAATCTCGCTTGGAGCATACCTCTTCTATTATCTCTCGATCGCAGCGCTTCCTCTGGCCGATGCTGTCGCACTCTTTTTCGTCGCCCCGCTTATCATTGCAGGTCTCGGGATTCTCTTCCTCGGAGAGCGGCCTCACACCACAACCCTGATCGCGCTCATTGTTGGTCTGCTCGGCGTCATCATAACGCTGCAACCGGGTCTTGCTATATTCGAATGGGCAGCTGCGTTGACCCTCCTGGCTGCTGCTCTGTACTCGTCGGCCCAGGTCTTGGCGAGGAAGCTTGGCGACAGCGAGGTCGCCGCGGTTATCACCTTCTATCAGAACCTGGCCTTCCTCACCGGCGCGCCGGCGCTGGCGGCGCTTGTGAGGTTGGGCGGCCTTGAAGACGCCAATCATCCAAGTCTTGCCTTCCTCACGCGCCCATGGGTCTGGCCTACGCTCCAGGATACTTTGCTGATGGCCGGCTGCGGTGTGATCGCATCTGCCGGAATGACATTGCTTTCCCAGGCTTATCGCCTTGCCCCAGCAGGCAACGTTGCCGTCTTCGAGTACACGGCCATCGTCTGGGTTCCACTTTGGGGGCTGCTGTTTTTCGACGAGGTGCCGAAGATCACCACCGTTCTCGGCGCAGTTTTGATCTGCGGAGCGGGGCTGTTCGCCCTAAGATCCGCGAGGTGAAGCGGCTCTAGTCGGGAACAAAGTCGAATAACCGTGATTTTGTACGTTGCCCAGAGTGGCAGGACCGATAGCTATCCAACGGGTGTTCCATGGATTCTCCAACGTTGCCTCCGCCACCTCCGCATGAACTCAGCCAAGCACTGAAACGCAATATCCAAGCGATTGAGGAGCGCCGGGCGAAGGAAGCAAGCGAGGCAACTTTGGAAGAGAAAATCGCTGAGGCGATTACCTCTTTTACGGGCAGTATGCGTTTCGTGTACCTTCACTTGGCCGTGTATGGCGGCTGGATCGTCTCGAACTTGGGCTGGATACCGATCACTCCGCCATTTGATCCGACATTCGTGATATTGGCTATGGTAGCTTCCGTCGAGGCCATATTCCTCTCGACCTTTGTACTGATCAGCCAAAACCGGATGTCAGCTGCCGCAGACAAGCGGGCGGATCTGGACCTTCAGGTGAGCCTGCTGACGGAGCACGAACTCACAAAGCTTATTGGGCTTGTCGATTCGATAGCGGATCGGTTGAATGCAAAACCAGCCGTAAGCGATATAGAAGTTGGCGAGATTAAGAGGGACATCGCGCCAGAAGCAGTGCTGGACGAGATCGAATCGAAGCAGCGGGAGACTGCGGAGAAGCTGGACCAGCGCTAGTGTCGTGGTTTCGGTTGATTTTGATTTCGGGCTTGGGTCGAACTCGAAATCAAAACGACAGTCGGAATGACAGATCGCTACTGTCGGCAATGCCGCCCTACAGAAGCTTGCTGTCTTCATAGGTGGTAACGAAGGTCACTGATGTGTCCAGTTTTCCTTCTAGCTCATGGATGGAGGTCTCCTTCCAGCGCGCCCTGGTCTTCAGCCAGAAAATTGCTGCGGTGACGGCCTCCCGACCTTCACCGGTCGCTCTGCGGTAAAGGCTTTCAGCAACCCGTGCGTTGGCCTTGATGGCGCCGCTCTCGAGTTCATGGGCGTAGGTCGCCTTGAGGTCCTGCTCGTCTGTGGCGAGCACGCAGGCGATGTCGGCCGTGCTAAGCCCGAAGCCGGCCAGCGCCTCCACCCGGGAGTTCAGTGGCCGGTTTTCCAGAGGAGCTTCGATATCGGGGTTCATTTGGCCCGGTCCGCGTCCCAGAAGGTGACGAGATTGTTCGCTGGCGGCGTGCCGGCAGGAGACTTGCCCAAGCTTGCAGGATCCGGAGCGCGAAGGATGATGCGGCGGATCTCATGCACCTGCTCGATCGGCTTGCCGTCCAGGCCTGAGTGCTCGTTGACCGAGGTCTCCTTCCAGCGGCCGCGTGCCTTGAGCCAGAAGATCGCGGCGATGACCGCTTCACGACCTTCGCCCGTTGCCTTGCGGAAGAGGTTCTCCGCCACCTTGGCATTGGCCTTGGTGTGGCCAAAGGCCAGTTCGTGTTTATAGTGCTTGCGCAGCGTCTTTGGATCGACACCGACCATGCCGGCAATCTCGGCCTCCGGAACACCATAGCCTGCCAGCGCCTCTACCTGGCGGCGATGAAAAGCATCGGGCTGATGGCTGGGGCGGGCCATCTCAGCTCTCTCCGTTTCCGATGTGCTGCCTCGCCTTCGAGATAGGCATGTCTTGCCCCGAAGGGTCCGTGTACACGGGGGATTTGGCGAAGCCGCGGGTGCGGCTGGGGTCGGGGTCCATCCCGAACCTGAACAGCCACAAACCGCACGTGCTGACGGGACACTCCCGAACCTCGGCGGGTTGATAGACGCAGCAGTCCAGACATTTGTGGCGTATGGCCTGCAGGATTGCTGTCTTGGTGGTCATGGCCTGGTCCTGATCCGCTCAAGCTTTACCTCGGCAAAGCTCTGGCCGTCGCCTCCAGGATTGCCATGCTGCCTGTAAACGCCTGCCAGCGCAGCACCGCGACGTCGACATAGGCTGCGTTCAGTTCGATGGCATGACAGCAGCGGCCAGTCATCTCGGCAGCGATGATGGTGGTGCCAGAGCCGCAGAAGGGCTCGTAAACAGCCTGGCCTGGCGAGGAATTGTTCTCCATGGGGCGCCGCATGCATTCGACGGGCATTTGCGTGCCGTGGCCCGTGTCGGACTTTCGATGCGGAATGGCCCAGACGGTGGTCTGCTTGCGATCACCCGCCCAGTGGCCCTTCCTGCCCTTCCTGACCGCATACCAGGCCGGCTCATGCTGCCAGTGGTAGTCGCCGCGGCCGATGACCAGCCGGGTCTTGTCCCAGATGATCTGCGCGCGGACGGCAAAGCCGGTGGCCCCAAGGCTTGAAGCGACCGTGGCAGCATGAAGGGCGCCCCGCCAGTCGGCGCGGTCGTCATTGAGCACCTTGCCTCTGGCGAGACCTTCTCCATCGCCGAACCGCTCTCGCCATGAGGGATCGTAGCTGACGCCATATGGAGGATCGCAAACGCACAGGTGCGGCTTGACGCCGGTAAGCACCCGCTCGACATCCTCAGCATTGGTGCTGTCGCCGCAGATAAGCCGGTGCTTGCCCAAAAGCCAGACATCGCCGGGCAGGGTGACCAATTGGTCACCAGTTGGTTTGCTTTGGTGTTCTCCGCATAGCGGCATTGCACCAAACGACCCCCAGCTTTCGAGCCGGACAACCCTGTGATTTCAATGGGGGAAAGCTAGGGAGTAAAAAGGCGCACTCCCCAGCTTTGGAGAATATCGGCCGACAGAGAGCAAATGAGTCGCTCTCACCACTACAGCGACTCCACAGCTTTTGGCCGAAGGGCCTGCTGTTCTGCGGGGTTTCGAGGCCGCGAAGTCCATGCAGAGAACATTGTGGAAGAATTAAGTGGTAGCGGGAGAGGGACTTGAACCCCCGACCCCAGGATTATGATTCCCGTGCTCTAACCAACTGAGCTACCCCGCCAGGGCGGCGAAAGGCCCGAAATCCGCCTCAAATCAGAGGGCATGTCGAAGCGTTCGCCAAGGTCGGGCGGATATAAGGTTGGGACGCCAAGCCTGTCAAGCATCGATGCAGCCGGTGTCGATGCAGCCGGTCTGGCGCCACACTCTATCGCATCCTGTCGCGTCGCCAAGCTTCACGGTCTTGAGACGTACTTTGTGTGTCCAGGCGGACGCACCTCGCTCTGATGGCCGAAAAGCTTTGCCGGGCAGATAATCGGGCACAGAAATGCCGGGTTGAGTTCGGCGGGGCGCGCCGCTATGTCTCGGCCACGAAATTCTAGAGTTGGAATGATGAAACCGCGCATTGCAGTCCTCGGTTGCGGATACTGGGGCAGCAACCACATCCGCACCCTCAAGGCGCTCGGCGCGCTGCACGCGGTCTCGGACGTCAACCCTGCCCGCGCCGAAGGTTTCGCCAGTGAGCAGGATTGCCTGGCGATCGAGCCGGAGGCGCTGTTTGTGCGCAGCGACATCGACGCCATCGTAATGGCGCTGCCGCCGCAGTTCCACGCCGATATGGCGGTGCGCGCCGTCCAGGGCGGCAAGGACGTGCTGGTGGAGAAGCCGATCGCGCTGACGGTGGCCGATGCCGAGCGTTCGGTGAAGGCGGCGGTCGACAATGGCCGCGTCTTCATGGTCGGTCATGTGCTGCGCTTTCATCCCGCCTTCGAGACGTTGAAGGCGCTGATCGACAATGGCGAGCTCGGCGAGGTCCGCTATATCCATTCGCACCGGCTCGGGCTCGGCAAATTCCACACCGAGAACGATGCGCTGTGGGACCTGGCGCCGCACGATCTGTCGATGATCCTGGCCATCACCGGCACGGAACCGATCGAGGTGCGTGGCGAAGGGGCAGCGCTCCTCGACAATCTCAGCGATTTCGCGCATCTGCACATGCGCTTTCCCAACGGTCTGCGCAGCCACCTATTCGCGTCGCGGCTCAATCCCTACCGCGAACGGCGGCTGACCGTGGTCGGCACCAAAGCGATGGCGGTGTTCGACGATGTCGAGCCGTGGGAGCGCAAGCTCGCCGTCTACCGCCACGCGGTCTGGCAAGACAGCGGCCAATGGGCCTTCACCACCAACGAGCCGTCCTATGTGGCAGTGGGCGAGGGCATGCCGCTGACGCGAGAGCTCGAGCATTTCATCCAGTGCATCGAGACGCGGGCAGAACCGCGTACCAGCGGCGAGGAAGCCATCAGGGTGCTGCGTATCCTGACCGCTGGCACGGTTGCCCACACCGGATCGTCTTCCTGAGAGAACGTGCGGCTGTATCAGAGCCTGATCCATCCCGATAGAATCGGGATTATCGTCTATTCGGCGGGAATCTGCGCCGGCCGGGCCGCCAGCCGCGTCAGCATCGCCTCGGCCTCGGCGCCGCGTTCGGAACGCTCGATGAAGCCGCCGCCGAACACGCGGGCCTGGTTGCCGTCGTCGGAATAGAGCACGCAGGCCTGGCCGGGCGCGATACCGGACTCGCCGTCGACCAGTTCCACCGAAGTGATCCCGGCGTTGTGATGCAGCACGGCCGGGCGTGGCGAGCGTGTCGAGCGGACCTTGGCGAAAAGCTCCAGCCCGGCGGCCGGGATATCTGACAGTGCAGCGTCGCCCAGCCAGTTCATGTCGCGCAAATAGATCTTGTGCGTTTCAAGCGCCTCGCGCGGGCCAACGACGACGCGGGCCCGGTCGGCGTCGAGATGGACGACGTAGAGCGGCTCGCCCGAGGCAATGCCGATGCCGCGGCGCTGACCGATCGTGTAGCGCAAAATGCCTTCATGGCGGCCGAGCACGCGGCCGTCGATATGGACGATGTCGCCCGGATTGGCAGCAGTCGGCTTCAGCTTGGCGATGATATCGGAGTACTTGCCCTGCGGCACGAAGCAGATGTCCTGGCTGTCCTGCTTGGCAGCGACCGTCAGCCCCATTTCCTCGGCGATGGCACGAACCTGCGGCTTCGACAGGCCGCCGAGCGGAAAGCGCAGGTAGTCGATCTGCGCCTGTGTGGTGGCGAACAGGAAATAGCTCTGGTCGCGATCTGCGTCGACCGGCCGGTACAGCGCGCGATGGGCGCCGTTGGCGCCGGAGCGGATATAATGGCCGGTGGCCAGCGCCTCGGCGCCGAGTTCCTTGGCGGTCGCCAGGAGGTCGGCGAATTTCACCGTCTGGTTGCAGGAAACGCAAGGGATCGGCGTTTCGCCGGCCACATAGCTCTCGGCGAAGGGGTCGATCACCGCCTTGCGGAAACGCTCCTCGTAATTAAGCACAAAATGCGGAACGCCGAGCGTTTCGGAGACGCGGCGGGCATCGTCGATGTCCTGGCCGGCGCAGCACGAGCCGGCCCGGTGCGTTGCCGCGCCATGGTCGTAGAGCTGCAGCGTGACGCCGACGACATCATAGCCTTCATGCTTCAAAAGGCCGGCAACAACCGACGAATCGACGCCGCCCGACATGGCGACAACGATGCGGGTATCTTCGGGGCGTCCGGGAAGGTCGAGGCTGTTCATGGTTCTTTCGTTCTGCACGGCGCCTGGATGACGGCGCCTGAATGCCAATGGCCGGAATATAGGTCAAGCTTTCCGGGTGCGCCAGCTTCGCGAACCGGCCGATTTTTTTGAACGGATTCGGGCGCTTGCTGGGCAGATGCCTCAAATGCCGACGAAAAGACTAACGAGGCGTTCATGATCCTTACCTAGCTATTAGGGATCGCTTAGGCAAATTTTAAAGCTGTGGCGGTAATGTGGTGGGGATTGGGTCTTTGAGTTTTTAGTAGAGAGTACGATGACCGATCTTGTTAGACCGCGCGTCAAATATGTTATCGGGCCTGACGGCAGCCCCCTTACGATTGCCGATCTGCCGCCGACGAACACACGTCGCTGGGTTATCCGGCGCAAGGCCGAAGTGGTGGCGGCTGTACGGGGCGGGCTGCTGAGCCTCGAAGAGGCATGCCAGCGCTACAAGCTGACCACCGAGGAATTCCTGTCCTGGCAGGCGTCGATCGATGAATATGGCCTTGCCGGCCTGCGCACGACGCGCATCCAGCAATATCGGCATTAGGGCGGGTTCAAGGAAGTCAAAAAGGCGCGACAATCCGCGCCCTTTTTGCTTTGCCGCAACGGTTTCTCTGCTTCAGACGGTCAGCACCACCTGCCGATCGGGCAGGCAAAAGGCATGAGCAGCGCCTGCTTCTTGGAGCAAGCATTTTCGCGTCGACTTTGCCGCGTTCCACAAGCCTGCGCGGTCGGCCCCGAGCCGAACTCGGCCGGAACCTGGTGGGCTGCTCAATCAGATAAGGTCCTGGCCGGAATCGCCTGCGCCGACATCAGGATGCCCAGGTGCGGCGGTCGCGGAGCATCAAGGGGATTTGGCAGCGTAGGCCTGAAACTGGCAGTTGCTCGACCAATGAGCGGCGACATTCCAGATGGGCAACGCCCTGATCGCTGGGTGCTGACCGGCCTTAAAGCCTTGTTTTCAGCCGATCATGGCGCTGCGGCCGCCGGTCTCGGCGTCGCGGATCTTGGTGTCGCGCGATTCGAGCATTTCTGCTTTGGAAAGCTCCGCTTCGGCTTCGCCGAGCAGTGATTCGGCAACGCTACGCTGCTGGGCGAGGTCGCTTTGCGAATTTCTGAGATTGTCGCGGCGCAAGCGTGCTGCCTTGGCGAAGGTCGGATAGGCAAAATGGTTGGTGTCGGTGATGCCGGCTTTCTTTTCTTCGGCAGTGATCTGGAGTTCCAGTTCGACAGCCATGCGCTCGAATTCGGCGATCATCATGTCGAGTTGCAGCAACTGCCGCCGCTTCTCGTTCACCTGAAACTGCTTCAGCCGAACGAGGTTTTCACGTGACTTCATGATTCGGTACTCCTGGAAACGCACACCTGCACATATCGTCTAATCCGCCTGGCAAACTCAGGCTTCGACCCGCTTCCACCGACTTTACCAGAACTATGGGAAACAAATTCCTAAAGTTTTTTGCCGGCGGTAACCATTCGTTTACGGGCATTGTTAATCATACGGCTCAGGACTTAAGGCCGGGTAAAAATTCCGGCCCCGACGCGGAAGCACGGCTAGCGAGTCCCTGGAGTCACTTAGTCTGGCTTATTAATGTTTTGCATTAGCGGTTTGGTTCTTAGATTCGCTATTAGATTCAACAAGGTGTAGAAAAGGGTTAAAAAATCTGGTACCGTCAACGGCACGGAATTAGGTTTTGTTAACCATTCGATGGCAGCCTCTGCTCAGGCAATCACTGCTCCGGTCCTGGACGGGTCGTGAAATGGTCCGGCAGCAGAAAAGGGGAATGAAATGCGTGTTCTGCTGATAGAAGATGACAGTGCGACCGCACAGAGCATCGAGCTGATGCTGAAATCGGAAAGTTTCAATGTCTATACGACCGATCTTGGCGAAGAAGGGGTCGATCTAGGTAAGCTCTACGACTACGACATCATCCTTCTCGACCTTAATCTCCCCGACATGTCGGGATACGAGGTGTTGAGAACACTTCGCCTTTCCAAAGTGAAGACGCCGATCCTTATCCTCTCCGGCATGGCCGGCATCGAGGACAAGGTACGTGGCCTCGGCTTCGGCGCAGACGACTATATGACCAAGCCGTTCCACAAGGACGAACTGGTCGCCCGCATCCACGCCATCGTGCGGCGTTCCAAGGGCCATGCCCAGTCGGTCATCACCACCGGCGACCTGGTGGTCAACCTTGATGCCAAGACCGTCGAGGTCGGTGGCCAGCGCGTGCATCTGACCGGCAAGGAATACCAGATGCTGGAGCTGCTCTCGCTGCGCAAGGGCACGACGCTCACGAAGGAAATGTTCCTCAACCACCTTTACGGCGGCATGGACGAACCGGAACTGAAGATCATCGACGTCTTTATCTGCAAGCTGCGCAAGAAGCTCGACGCTGCTTCCGGCGGCCAGAACTACATCGAGACGGTTTGGGGTCGCGGCTACGTGCTGCGCGAGCCGGAAGACATCCGCGTCAGCGCCTGAGCTGACGACGCCGATCCGATCGATTTTTCCGACAAAAATCCGGCTTCGGCCGGATTTTGCGTTTTTATGTCGCAGATATTGGAGCGCCGATTTCCGCGGCCATGCGCCAGCGGCGGCGAATCAGGCGGCAAATCTCAAGGTGCGGAAGCGCTCGAGAAGTTGCGGCCGAGTGAACGGCTTCAGCAGATAGCCTTGGGCGCCGGCGCGCTTTGCCCGCATGATCGAAGCGACGTCGACCTCAACCAGCAAAATCAGGATCTGGGGTTGTATCGGACTTTCCATGGCGCGTACGCGGCGAATGACGTCCTCGGCCTGCATGTCCGGCAAGGCGCCGTCGACAATGATGATATCCGGCATGTCGGCAGTGCACATCTCAACCGCATCAAGCCCGCTGGCAGCTTCGATGACCAGCATGTCGGAACCACCCAGGATGCGCTTTGCAACCCTCCTGATGACGCTCGAATCGTCGATGAACATGCAGCGTTTCATTTTCCGGGCCCTCTTTGCCATGCGGCAATCCGGCAGCGTCGCGGTCTGGAGGCACCGTAGGATCAATCCGGTAAAGAAGCTGAAAAGCCGATAGGTAAAATTTTTGCAAGAACAGCTTTTACGGAAACTTCTTAACCGATGCTTCGGCCGAACTAGCCTGGATGGCTCATTTCATTCCACCGTGATGGCGTAGTAAATATTGTCTAAAAACTCTTATCTGTTCTTTTCAATCATTTCTTAGCAACTTCAAGCAGCCGAGAGAACGATTTCTTCTGCGGTCGCGTGGATCGATATTGTCATGTTCGCCTCGCGCGCCAAAAGCAGTGTGTAGTAGGGCTGCACCGAATGCGCGTCGATCGGTTCTTCAGGCTTGTTGCCGGAATGGAGCTCCAGGAATTTGGGCGGCACGCGCAGCATCGGACCGCTCGCGGCGAGCGCAAAGCGTGGTTCCGTGTCGAGGTTTTCAAGCGTGACCGTAAGCTTGCCGCCACGCGGAATGGCAGCGTTGGCGACGAGAATGAGGTTGAGCAGCAGCTTTACCTTGTTCTTGGGCAGCAGCGCACGGGTTCCATTCCAGATCAGTTCCGGCTTCTCGTTCTTCAAGAAGGCGATCGCAACGGCCTCGGCATCGCCGGTGTCGATCATCATGCCGGCAGAACCGGCTGCGCCGAAGGCGATGCGGGCGAATTGCAGGCGGGCCGAAGCGTTTCTGGCGCTCTGGCGAATCAATTTCATGGCGTCTTCGTCGGCGCCGCCTTCATCGAGCAGCTCAAGCCCGTTGTTTATGGCGCCGACCGGCGAAATGATGTCGTGGCAGACCCGGCTGCACAAAAGCGCGGCGAGATCGGGTGCGGAAAGGGTGAAAAGCTCGGCCATCGACGAAAGTCCCTGCAAAAATTCACTGGAAATGGCCGGGCGATCAACGATCACGCCTGTCCACACGAATCACGCTCGCTCTCCCAAGGCCTACTGAATACACAGCGCCTGAGCGCGCAGCAACAAATCCGGAATTGTCGCTATCGAAAATGGTGTGTTCACGCAGGGTGCGGATACTGCGGGCCGACGCGAAATCAGCGCGAAACCAGCCTACGAACCGCCATCTTCATGTGAAAGCTTAATGGTTGAAAAAGGATTACGGCATAGTTTGTCCTTAACAGTCATCCTTAACGGCCACCAAAGAGCCGCACGGATGCGAGGCGTCGGCGAAAGTGCTCCCTGACGGAGATTGGAAGCATGTTTTCCCGATACTACGACCGGAGTTTTTTCCGTGTCTTCACAGACCGGAGTTTTCTCCGTGTCTTCTCAATGGCGATCGCTCTGATGGGCCTTGTCGTCTTTTCAACCTCGCCTTCGCGGGCCCAGGAATACACCGCTCAGGAGATCGTCGATTCCGGTCATAAATTCTTCGGTGCGACGTCGGGCGGGCTCGCCACCGTCGTGGAGAAGATTTTCTCCTCCTATGGCCTGCCCAATGGCTATTTGCTTGGGGAGGAGGGCTCGGGCGCCCTGATCGGTGGCCTGACCTATGGTGAAGGCACACTCTACACCAAGAATGCCGGCGATCACAAAGTGTTCTGGCAGGGCCCGTCGCTCGGCTGGGATTTTGGCGGCGAGGGCTCGCGGGTGATGATGCTGGTCTATAATCTCGACGATGTGAACAGCCTCTACAATCGTTTCGGCGGCCTTGCCGGCTCCGCCTACCTCGTGGCTGGCGTCGGCTTCAACGTGATGAAGAACAACAATGTGCTGCTGGTGCCGATCCGTACCGGCGTCGGCGCCCGGCTTGGCGTCAATCTCGGCTACCTCAAGCTTACCCAGCGCGCCACCTGGAATCCATTCTGAGCAAGCGGTTGCCTCGTCACCGCGATTGTTTCCAGGATCGACGGTCTGAACAATGCTGCGGCAGACCCTTGCCGCGGCACTGGAATTCCGTCATGCGAACGTGGCACAGTCCCTTACGGTTGTTTGCCGTTCATAACGGATAGTCACCTTGGTTCAGTCGGTCCTGTTCTTTGTCCTCGGCTTTCTCTGCGCCGGCTTTCTGGCGCTGATGATTGCTCCGGCCATCTGGCGGCGGGCCGTGATGCTGACGCGTAAACGCATCGAGGGCTCGATGCCGCTGACGCTGGCCGAGATCCAGGCGGAGAAGGATCGCATCCGCGCCGAGTTCGCCATGGCGACACGTCGGCTTGAGATGAGCGTCAAGGCGTTGCGCGAGAAATCGGCCGAACAGCTTGTCGAGATCGGCCGTGGCCGCGAAGCATTGAAGGAACTGGCGCTCGAGCGGAAGGACAAGGAACAGGCCCTTTCCGCGCTCGAGGTCAAGGGCGAAGACCTTCGGCAGCGCAAAGACCAGTTGCAGCTTTTGTCGGATCGGCTTGCTCAAACCGAGGATGCCCTGGAAAAGCGTGTGCTCGAGCTGAAAAAACTGGAGCACATGTATGACGACGCCAGCTTTTCTTCCAGCAGCCGTCAGATCGAACTTGTGGCGCGCGAATCCGAATTGCAAAAGCTGGCCGATGATATTTCAGTGCTGCGCGGTCAGCGCAAGGAGGCGGACAGGCGCCAACAGGAGATCGCGGCCGAGAGCAAGGCCGCGCGAGACGCGTTGAAAGCCGAGAAGAAAAGGACCGGCGAACTGGACAAGAAGATCGAGCGCCTGCTCGCCACGCTTGCCGATCGCGAGGACAAGCTTGAACGCCGCGAAAAGGAAATCGCGCGGCTTCGCGAAAAGCTGAAAAGCGAAAGCGTGGAAAATGCGTCGGCGGCGGTGCGTCTCGTCGGAGCGCAAGGCAGTCAGGCCGATGTGGCCGTCAAGGGCGATATGGAAAAAGCTATCGCCAGGCTCGACAGCGACCGGGAGCAGTTGGAGGCGAGATTGACGGCGCTGGCCAGCGAGAACAAGCGGCTGAAAACGGATCTTGCCGCCGACGCGGCATCCAGATCCGAAGGCGCCAGCGCTGCGTTGCGCGAGCAGATGAGCGACCTGGCGGCGCAGGTCGTAGCCCTGACGGCGAAGCTCGACGGGCCGGAATCGCCGATCGCAAAGGTTCTTGCGGCACCCAACCCACCAGGAAGCGGTGAACGCAGCCTTGCCGATCGCGTGCGGGCGCTGCAGAAGGCCGAATCGGGGCATTGAGCCAAGGCAGTGATGCTGACTTCTGCGGCTCAGGTCCTGCTTGCCGAGAAATGATGCAAGGCGATGGCTGACGCGGCGGCGACATTCAGGCTGTCGAAGCCTTCTGTCATATCGATCCGCACCGTCCGCAGGCGGGCGAGCAGCATCTCGGGCAGGCCTTCGCCTTCAGTGCCGAGATAGAGTGCCAGCCGTTCGGTCCTTTTCGCATCGCGGATGTCGGTTTGTCCGCGCGGCGACAATGCGAATTGGCCGAAGCCCAGCCGATCGAGCGCCGCGGTAAAGCCGACGGTCTCAGCGAAGGAGGCAAAAGGAACTTTCAGCGCGGCGCCGACCGAAACGCGGATCGCCTTGC
Organism: Mesorhizobium sp. WSM4817; assembly: GCF_055811135.1. Lineage (NCBI taxonomy): Bacteria > Pseudomonadati > Pseudomonadota > Alphaproteobacteria > Hyphomicrobiales > Phyllobacteriaceae > Mesorhizobium > Mesorhizobium sp. WSM4817. Next base: position 26,762 of record NZ_JBVVQQ010000027.1, read on the forward strand.
GGTACAGGGGATCGCAGCAGGTCGCGTCCAGAAACACGGCATCGGCGCCGAAGGCGGCGGCGTTGCGAAAGATCGAGCCCATATTGTCATGGTTGGCGATGCCGACCAGCACGACGATCAACGCGCGGGCGGGCAGGGCATCCAGCAAGGCCTCTGCAGGCTGCGCCTCGCCCTTGCGGCCGATCGCCAATATGCCGCGATGCATGTGAAAGCCGGCAATCCTGTCCATAACCTCGCTGTCCGCCACGTAGACCGGAAGGTCCGCGGGCGCCTTGCGCAGGGTTGCGTCGAGGCCTGCCAGCCGGTTTTCGAGCACCAGCACCGATTCGGCGGCAAAGCGTTTGGCCGCGAGCAACATTTCGAGCACCACCTTGCCTTCGGCAACGAAACGACCCTGCCGGCCGGCAAGATCGCGCTCGCGAATGTCGAGAAAGGCGGCGACGCGCGGGTCTTGCGGGTCGTCGATACGAATGCTGCGCATGCTTGCCTCAACTGACCCGCATCGGCCCGATCGTGGTGGGTTTTGCGACAGCACGACGCGTGGATCCAAAGTGTCAGAGCGTACCTTCTGCGTCCAAGTGGACGCAAGTCGCTCAAAAGCGCGTCGCGTTCGACCGACCTCAACCGACCTCTCGCGACGCGCTTTAGGTTGTTGTTTTATGCATGTCGCTATCGCAAAACCGCTGCACGGGCATGCTTTTGCGCGACATGCATTAGGAGTCGTCAGCGAGGCAAGGGGCGCTCGGACCAGTTCTTATCTTATGCATGTGCCGGCTTTGGGCGACATGCATTGGCCGGTCAAGTCCCGGAGCGACGCGAGCGGTATGCCATCTGCGATAGCTCACCCTCGCCGAAAACCCCGTCCAGCGTGTTGAGAAGTGCGCGCACGGCATCGGATTTGCAGGAATAGTAGATCATCTGCCGGTCGCGCCGGGTCTCGACGAGATCGAGCGCCCGCAGTTTGGCCAGATGCTGTGACAGGGCGGATTGGCTGAGCAGAACCTTTTCGGCGATAGCGCCGACGGACATTTCACCTTCGGCCAGGTGGATCATGATCAACAGTCGTTTCTCGTTGCCCATCAGCGTCAGAAACGAGGCCGCTGATTCGGCATTGGCGATTAGCTTTTTCGAGACCATCGATCCCCCATACCTTCCTGCTCCTCCGGCGCTATGGGGGCAATAGCGTCTGGTTCCATAGGCTCACTTGCGAATTTGCGCTGGCGATTCAACGCGACCGGGAAAGCGTAGAACATCTAGCTCAAACCTCAAGACTTGCTTTCGACCCGGCGCGATTAACTGTCGGACTGTGTTTAATCCGCCACTCGGCCGGTTTTTGCCATGTCGACCAGAACATGCCTGAGCTCGCGCGCCGTCCTCAATGGCTCCGGAAAGAACACCCGGCAGATATCGTCGCCCAATGCCAGGTCCATGCCGTCGGCGTCAAAGCCGGTGACGACCCAGCCGTCGCCCGCCGCCTTGGCGAAGTGGCGCGCGTAGACGGCAATTGCGTCGCTATGGTCGGCATTCATTTGGTCGAGGGCGGATTGTTCGCCAGCGGCAAGCTCTTCGATGATCGGCGCGGTCGTGACCAGATCGGCGCGTTCGAGCAGGTAGGCCTTGCCAAAGCCGCCGTTGAGACTGGCGCGCTCCAGCTCCAGGCGGAAGATCGAGAAGTCGCCAAGGCCGGCATAGAGCTTCGCCTTGGGGTTGCGGTTGAGATAGCGCCGTTCGGCGCCGGCGTGCTCGTCGGATCCACGCTCAAGCCGTGCCGCCCGACTGACGAGCGTCAACCGTGGGTGCGCCAGCGGGTCGCCCCTGCCGGGCTCGCCGACAAGCAGCGAACAGCGCGGGTCGGCAAGGATCGCGCCGGTATGGGCGGACAACATCGATACAAGGATCAGCGGCGTGCCGTCGATATCGGTGGCGACACCAACCCTGCTGGCCAGCGGCGAACCGGTGCCGGGCTCGATCACCGCCAGCGCGCCGAAACGGGCACTGCGGATCAGCGTCTTCGCCAGCCTGATCGCTTCGGCGTCGGTCTCGCGGATCACGTCCTTCTTCCGATCGTTCAAATCCACACCGTCCTAAGCTGATCTTTGCTCTCCAGTTATCAACCTATCACACGGGATTTGACAAGGGCCCCAGATTTGAAAAGGGCCTCAGTCTCGCTTTCCGAAAGACCGAAGCGTGCCAGCACCGTCGCCGCCTGACAATCGTGATCGGCCGGCATGGCGGCAAGCGTCGGCCGGGAGCGCGAAAAGCGCGGCGCTGGGGCAGGGCGCTCAAGCGCACCCGACTTCACAAAGGCGTTGCGAGCGCGATTGTGCGGATGATCCCTGGCTTCCCGCAGCGACAAGACCGGTGCGACGCAAGCATCGGTCGCAGCAAAGAGACGGTCCCAGTCGTCCCGTGATTTCTGCCCGACCCGATCGACAATGGCGGCCCGCATCTGCGGCCACAAATTCCTGTCGTATTGGCCGCGTACAAAAATCTGGTCGAGCGGCAGCAGTCTTGCGAATTCGGCGAAGAACCGGGGCTCAAGGCAGCCGACGGCGACGTGCCGTGCGTCCGCGGTCTCATAGGTGTCGTAAAAGGGCGCGCCGGAATCGAGCAGGTTCGTGCCACGCGTGTCACTCCACAGGCCCGCCGCCATCAGGGCGTGCACAGGTGTCGCCAGCATTGAAGCGCCCTCGGTCATCGCGGCGTCGATCACCTGACCCTTGCCGGAGCGCGAGCGCTCAAACAGGGCGGCCAGTGCGCCGGCGACCAGCATCATGGCGCCGCCGCCGTAGTCGGCGACAAGGTTGAGCGGTGGGACCGGCCGGCCGCCTTGCTGGCCGATGGCATGCAGCACACCCGAATAGGCGAGGTAGGTGATGTCGTGGCCGGCACGTCCCGATAGCGGACCGTCCTGGCCGAACCCCGTCATGCGGCCGTAGATCAGGGCCGGATTGCGCGCCAGTACCGCATCCGGCCCGAGACCAAGTCGCTCCATGACATCGGGACGAAACCCTTCGACCAGCATGTCGGCCTTTTCGGCAAGGCGCAGCACCAGTTCGGCGCCTTCCCAGCGCTTCAGGTCAATCCGCAGGATGGAGCGGCCGTGACAGTCGATGTCGTATTCGTCCGGCAGCGCCAGAAACGGCTGGCTCGACCCAGCCCGCTCGATGCGCAGCACCTCGGCGCCCATCTCCGACAGCATCAGGCCGGCCAGCGGCACCGGTCCAAGCCCGGCCATCTCGATCACCGTCAGGCCGGCGAGCGGGCCAGTCTTCGCCTGAAGGGCGACTTCGGCACTCATGGTCGGCTACTTCGGCGCCATGCGGATGGCGCCATCGAGGCGGATGGTCTCGCCGTTGAGCATCTGGTTTTCGATGATATGCAGCACAAGGGCTGCATATTCGGAAGGCTCGCCGAGACGGGACGGGAAGGGCACCGCGGCGCCGAGCGTATCCTGCACCTCTTGCGGCATGCCGGCCATCATCGGCGTCTTGAAGATGCCGGGCGCGATGGTGCAGACGCGAATGCCCGACCGGGCAAGGTCGCGCGCCACCGGCAGCGTCATGCCGACGACGCCGCCCTTGGAGGCTGAATAGGCCGCCTGGCCGATTTGACCGTCATAGGCGGCGACCGATGCCGTGTTGACGATGACGCCGCGCTCGCCGCCGTCCAGCGGCTCAAGCTTCGCGGCCTGGTCGGCGACGAGGCGGATCATGTTGAAGGTGCCGATCAAATTGACCTCGATCACCTTGCGGTATTGGTCGAGCGGGTGCGGACCGTCCTTGCCGATCGTCTTCATGCCGATGGCGATGCCGGCGCAATTGACCAGGATACGGGGTTCGCCGAACTTTTTTACCACTTCTGCCACTGAAGCAGCACCGCCGTCGGCGCTGCTTACGTCGCATTGGATGGCGATGCCGCCGATATCGGCAGCAATCTTCGCCGCACGCTCGATGCCGAGGTCGAGGATGGCAACGCCGGCGCCCTTTGCGGCCAGTGCACGTGCCGTCGCCTCGCCGAGGCCGGAGCCGCCGCCGGTGACGATCGCAATCTGGCCGTTCGGGTTCATGTCGGCGTCCTCCATCTAAAGCGCGTCGAACTGAACGGACTCAATCGAAGCGCTTTAAATCTCTATTTTTATGCATGTCGTTACCCAAAACCGCTGCGCACTTTTGGGCGACATGCACCATCGGCCACATGCTACGAAGCCTGACAGTATGGCGCAACAGCATCCGGATGGTCACGCCATCGCGGCGATTTGCGCGGCAATCCTTGCCTGATCGGCATGGCAAACCTCCCCCACCAGCCGTGCCATCGCGCCCGGCACGATCTCATGCGACAACAGCCGGTCAGGATCGACCGGGCGCGGCATGGAGATTTGCCCACGCGGGATTCTCTTGAAGCCGAGCGGGCCGTAATAGGGCTCGTCGCCGACAAGCATCACCGCCGGCATGCCGGCCTTGGCGGCGGCCTCCAGCGCGATCGCCACCAGCCGGCGGCCAATGCCGAGATTCTTGTAGGCCGGCCGCACGGCAAGCGGTCCGAGCATCAGCGCGCGGCCGGCGCCGGCCGCGATGCGCGTCATGCGCACGGAGGCGACAACGATATCGCCATCGACGGCCACGAAGGACAGAGCGCGTTCATGCGGGCCGCCCTCACGGATCTTGTAGGCGCCCAGCACGAAACGGCCCGGCCCGAAGGCTTCGTCGTTGATGGCTTCGATTTCGGGGTCATGCGCCGGAGTTTCCGGCAGGTATTTCACGTCGGCAAGGCTCATGGTCTTTGCGTTCCGGTAGACGGGGAAAGGTTTGCTGCAAACGGCAGCGTTCGCCAGTCAGCGCTTCATCAAGCGCGGGCGCCCTTTCGTCGTCGGTCGAACCGGATCAAAGCAAAGTCAAACATGCGGATTTTCCGCTAGCATCAATCTTCAGCCACCGCAATCGGCCGTTTGCTGCCGCCATTCGTTTGCCGTCATTCGTCTGCCGCACCGGGCGATTGACGAACTGTTCAACGCCTGGCGATTTCCGCATCGTCGGTTTGTGCCTAAATCCCTACGAAGAGGAAAGGACATCACATGGGATTGCTGGTGGACGGCAAATGGCAGGACAGCGGCTACGACACCAAGGCGAGCGACGGCGAATTCATGCGGGCGCAGTCGCAATGGCGCGACTGGGTCACGGTTGACGGCAGGCCGGCCGAAGGCCGCACGCGCGGCTCCAAGGCCGAGCCGGGGCGCTACCATCTCTATGTCTCGCTTGCATGTCCCTGGGCACACCGGACGCTGATCTTTCGGGCACTGAAAAAGCTCGAGGACGTGATTTCCGTCTCGGTCGTCCATCATTTCATGGGCGCCAACGGCTGGACCTTCGTGGCCGAGGACGGCGCCACCGGCGATACGCTCTACGGCCTCGACTTCCTGCATCAAATCTACACCAAGGCCGATCCCGCCTATTCCGGCCGCGTGACGGTGCCGGTTCTGTGGGACAGGCGAGAACAGACAATCGTCTGCAACGAGTCCTCCGAGATCATTCGGATGCTCAATTCAGCCTTCGACAAATGGGGCGATGCCAGCCTCGATTTTTATCCGAAAGCACTGCGCGGCGAAATCGACGCGGTCAACGCTCTGGTCTATCCATCGGTCAACAACGGTGTCTATCGCGCCGGCTTCGCCACCACGCAAGCGGCCTATGAGAAAGCGTTTGGTGAACTGTTCGCGGCGCTCGACCAGCTCGAGGATCGCCTATCTCGCCAGCGTTATCTCGTCGGTGACCGCATCACCGAGGCCGATTGGCGGCTGTTCACGACGCTGGTCCGCTTCGACCCGGTCTATGTCGGCCATTTCAAGTGCAACCTGCGCCGCATCGCCGACTATCCGAACCTGTCGAACTATCTGCGCGACCTCTACCAGGTCCCGGGCGTCGCCGGCACGGTGAGCCTGCACCACATCAAGGCGCACTATTACGGCAGCCACGCAACGATCAACCCGACGCACATCGTGCCGGTCGGGCCGGAACTGGACTACGCGGCGCCGCATGATCGGGCGCGGTTCAGGAAGGCAGCGTGATCTACCAGAAGGGCGATGCCGCCGCGCCGCTGAAAATCTCGGCAATCCGCCGCAACGTGGCCGGCGTCGTTGCTTCCGGCAGGCGGTCGAGCGGAAAGAAGCCGGCTGCGGCGATCTCGCGGTCCGGCAGCTTCGGCGCCGTCTGGTTGAACTGCTCGACAAAATAAAGGCCGACATGGTCGCGGCGGCTGGCCCGACGGTTGAAATGCATCGATTTCAGCACCGGCGGCGCGGTCAATGCAATATTGCCCTCCTCGGAGAGCTCGCGCGCCAACGCCTCGATCATCGTCTCGCCCAGCTCGACGCCCCCGCCGGGAAGCTGCCAGCCCGGTACATAGGTATGGCGAATGAGGAAGACGGAACTGGACGTGCGATCGTGGATCAAGCCACGCACCCCAAGCGTCATCGGCCGCCGCAGCACGAAGTACAGATGAAACAGCCTTGCCCTGAGACCCGGCCAGCCGGTCTGGCGGAAAGCTTGCTCCGGATCGGGCCGCATCATCACCCACGAAACCGTGGGTGGAAAGCAGCGCGTGCGTCGCTTATGAAGGAGGGATGTTCAGGCTCGCGCATATTTCCGATATCCACTTGGGACCGCTTCCCGGTGTAACCTATCGCGATCTCGCCTCCAAGCGGGTGGTCGGTTACGTCAACTGGCAGCGCAATCGCCGCCGCCACATGCGCGACGCCGTCATCGACACCATCGTCGCCGATATCAAGGCGAGCGCACCCGATCACCTTGCCGTCACCGGCGATCTGGTCAATCTGGCGCTCGATGGCGAGATCGAGATGGGCAAGCACTGGCTGGAGACGCTGGGCTCTCCCGATGATGTGTCGGTCGTTCCGGGAAACCACGACGCCTATGTGCCCGGTGCTTTCGACAAGTCCTGCCGGTCGTGGACGGCGTGGATGACCGGCGACGGCGTCAATACGCCGGTCGACCGCGAAGCCTTTCCCTATCTGCGCGTGCGTGGCAACGTCGCGCTGATCGGTGTCACGACGGCGCGGGCGACGGCTCCGTTCATGGCCAACGGCTTTTTTCTGGAAGACCAGGCGGAAAGGCTGCGGGACGTGCTCGATGCCACGGCCAAACGCGGGCTGTTCCGGGTGATCATGATCCACCATCCGCCGGTGCGCGGCGCCGTTTCGCAGCCCAAGCGGCTGTTCGGCATTGCCCGCTTCCAAAAGGTCGTTCAGCGGCACGGGGCCGAGCTTGTGCTGCACGGCCATTCGCACGAGCCGACGCTGTTCTCGATCAATGGGCGCGGCGCCAAAATTCCAGTGGTCGGCGTCGCTGCCGCAGGGCAGGCGCCAGGCGGCAGGCGTCCAGCGGCGCAATATAATCTGCTGGAGATCGATGGTGAAATAGGCAACTGGCGGCTCAGGCTGACGCGACGTGGCCTGACCGGGCCGGCCATCCCGCCTGCCGATCTGGAGGTTGTGGAGCTTGGCGCGGACGCTATGGCGTGAAACTCAGTCCCATCGCAACGAGGCGGTCCCAGAACAACACGATCGATACCGCCAGCCCGACCAGGGCGCCGGCAGCGATCAGGCTGAGACCGGAGAGAAAGGCTGACCAACGCTTGCGGCGCTTGACGGATCGCAGCGGCGGCTCGGCTTCCGGGACCAAGGCACGTTTCAGGCCGGCAGCCTGCTCGACCCCGCCTTCCAGCATTCTCTGGCGTTCGATGACGCGCTCCGCGACGTAGCGCGTCACCTGATCGGCAACCGGTTTCATCTCGGTCGATTCGGCGAGCACCACGCGGCCGATGCGCGTGTCCTTGAGGAAGCGATAGGTGCGGCGGTCGCGCCCCATGGCGACATGGCTGACGGCGTCGATCCAGAGGCGCGGCTGCAGCCCGGACGAGACGGCGAAGTCGAAATTGTCCATGTCGGCGGGCACGTCGGCGAAGACCGGCGCGAGTTCGGCGGCAAGCAATTCGAGCCGCATGCGATGCGCTTCGCGCATGTCGACCACGACGTCGTCGCGGTCGGCGAAAGCGTTTTTCACGTCGCGGATGGCGTCCGACAATTTTCGCGACTCATCGGCCTGGCTTATGGTCTCGGCTGCATCCTTCATCGGCGTTGCCTCGCGTTTGGTTAACACCGAATTAACATAGTCGTTGGCAAAATGCAGCAAAATGCGCTTGCGAGATCGATAGGCGGCTTGCAAAATCCGGCCCGAAGCCGCGCTTTGACAGGGATCAGCCCGCTGCGGGAGCGGAGTTTGGACGAAGCGGCCTGCTGCGGCGTTTCATGTTGTGCCGGACGATCTCGGCGATCAGGCCGGGCGCTTCCTCGACCAGCATATGGCCGGCCTCCGACACGTGGTGCAGGTGGAAATGCGCCGGCAGACCATCGGCCTGGCTGAAGGGCAGCACCGCGTCATCGGTCCCCCAGACCACAATCACCGGCATATCCAGTGTTTCGAGCCGTTCGTGCGGGATGACGCCCTGCCGATCGTCCCTGGTCATGGCGGCTGCGATCTCGACAAGTTTGTGCAACTGGCCGGGACGCGCGCGCATTGCGCCAAGCACATCCACGATGCGCTCCGAGGGCGGGCTTTGCGGTCCGGACATGGCGGCGAGGCAGGCGCGAATTTCACTTTTGCCGGCTGCCGCTGCGTAACGGCGCAACAGCGGGCCATTGATCTCAGTGCCAAACCCGCCCGGCGCCAGAAGCGTCAGCGAGGCTATCCTTGCGGGTTCGGCCAGTGCCATCAGCACAGCCGCCGCCCCGCCCATCGAATGGCCGACGAGATGCACCCTCCTGATTCTGCGTGCGGCGAGGTCTGCCAGAACAGCCCGGGCGGCTGTCCTGGCCGGGCCGCCACCCGGGAAATCGAGGGACAGCCCATGGCCCGGAAGATCATAGGCCAGTGTCCGTGAACCAGGTGCCAGTGTCGAAATCACCTCGTGCCAGTCGCCGTGGCAACCGCCGAAGCCATGCAGAAAGACAACCGTCTTCGGGCCGGCGCCCCGTTCGGCAACGTAAAGCGATGAAATCATGAAATACTATGGTTTTATGCGAATTCGGATGTGGCTGGATTGCGTCTTGTACCAAGTTTTTGCGATCGGCCGTGCTGGTCGCAAGGACTAGCTGGCATTGCCGAGCCCGGCGGCACGCAAAGCCTCGACCAGCCGCTCGGTCAGATCTGCGGGGTATCTCCGCTCGACAAAAGTCGCGCGCGGATCGGCAGCGAATTTCGGGAACTTGACAGTCAACTCGTCCAGAAGTTCGTGCGCCAGTTGATCGCGGCCGGCGGCCTTGGCAGTGATCAGCCGCGCAGCCAGATAGTGCGATTTCGTCGGCGTCGCTTGCAGCGCATCGCTGGCAAGCGCGGCCTTGTTCATATCGCCAGCCATGAACTGGCCGACGAAAAGCCCGTAATCCCACCAGGTCGGATGGGCGCTGGAGGTTTCGGCGGCGTGAGCAAGGATCGGTGTTCCCTCCCTGTACCTGCCGGCGAAAATCAGCCCGTAGGCATAAGCTGCCGCCATGCTGAGGTCGTAAGGGTTGAGTTCGTAGGCCTTGCGCATCCAGCGGATCGATTCCTCCGAATTGCCGAGGCGGGAATTGAGATAGCCATAGGCACGGTGGGCATAGGGGCTGGTCGGCCCCATCTGCACGGCGCGACGGGCCAGCGACATCGCCTGTTCGATCGTTGCGCCGGCTGGATAGGCGTAGTGATCTGTGCCCGCCTCGAGATGCAGGGTGGCCAGCTCCGAAAAGACGAGCGACGATTTCGCATCCCGATCGACCAGGATTTCGAGGCAGCGATAGGCAGCCTCATGGGTTTTGGCGCCCTGGTCGAGATAGTATTTGTCGTTGAGCAGCAGACATTCGGTCAGGCCGGTCTGAAGGCCGCTCTGTTCGATATAGTTGTAGATCGCGCCCGGAGCCGGAACGGCCGAACTCAAAATGCCGGCGACACTGTCCTCGACGGTGGAGGGTGTGCTGTCGGCGGCAGTCAAGTTGCGTGACAGCAGGACCCGGCCGGTCGCCACGCTTTGAAGCTCCAGAGTGACATCGCCTGCCGTTGGTCCCGGCAAGACATCGAACACGAAGCTGATCGCATCGGCGACAGGATCGGGCGGGCCGTCAGCATCGCGACCAATGAAGGTGACCGTGTCGAAGCGGCTGAGGCCGGCGCGCAGCGATGCGGCGACGCGGGCAGCCTCGGCACTGTTGGTTTTCACCGCAATGTAGACGAGCGGAAGGCTTTGAGCCGGAGCCCATGGCGCAATGCTGCCGGTTGCCACCGCATTTTCAATCGTCGGCGCGGCATCGCTTCCCGCCAGCAATGCGCTGCTTCCCTGACGAAGGATCAGCACCCCCAGCATGGCGATGACCAGAGCGATCGCCAGCCAGAAGAACTGGAGATGGCGCAGCAGCGAGGGCGCCGGTTGGCGAACGACGGGGGACGATGCGGCAGGTGCTGCCATGCCGGGTTCGTCGGGCGATTCCGGCAAGGTGGCCGCCGCTTCGACGTGTTCCGCCGACGCCGGCTCGACCGGCAGGCGGATCGCGTTGAGTTCATAGGATGGAACATAGCCGCCACGCGGAATGGCAATGCGGATCGGCTCGGCAACACCCTCATTGGCAAAATAATGCTGCAGAAGCTCGCGCAGCCTGCCCGCCTGCACCCGCACCACGGCGTCGGTCGACGGATCGAAATCGCCGTCCTTGCCGAAAACATCCATCGCGATGGAAAAGCCCTTGAGCTTGTCGGCTTCGCCTGCCTGCTCGCGCTCGACCAGATAGCGAAGCAGCTTACGCGCTCGTTCGGATCTCCCGAACGTTTCGCTGGCTAGCAATCGCTCCAGCGTCTCGCGCACTGCGGGGGCGGCAGGCGTGGCATGCTGCAAGTGTCGATCCTCTCGAAGTCGGCACAGGTTAAGACGCAATCATATAGCGCCTGCACTGCCATACAAGCATGCATCCATTATGCGATCGCGTACCCCACCGGATAATATTCCGGTGGTTAATGGCGCGAAAGACTGGAGCGGGATGATACCATCCGGAGTCATCTTGCTCCAGCTCAGCTCCTCTAGTCGGCCTTTCCGCCGACGATGCGATTGGCGGCGGAAACCACGGCTTCCAGCGAAGCGGCGACGATATTGGTGTTGATGCCGGCGCCGAACAGCTTGCCGCCGGGATGCTCCATCTCGACATAGGAGATCGCCGAAGCATTCGAGCCGCGCTGCATGGAGTGCTCCGAATAGTCGAGCACCGACATCGGCACGCCGACATGGCGCGACAGCGCGTCGACAAAGCCGTCGATCGGGCCGGTTCCGGAGCCTGATATCGTCACCTCCTTGCCGCTGTCGAGGATGATCGCCTCCACCGCGCGCCGCCCCTTGATCTCGATGTCGGGATAAGTGTGGTGGTCGAGGAATTTCAGCCGCGCGTCGGGCTGATCGACGTAGGTTTCGAGAAAGCGCTCGTAGATGCGCTTAGCCGGCACCTCCTTGCCTTCGGCGTCGGTGATGGCCTGGATCGCTTGACTGAACTCGATCTGCAGGTTGCGCGGCAGATTGAGGCCGTAGTCCGCCTGCAGCACATAGGCGATGCCGCCCTTGCCGGACTGCGAGTTGATGCGGATGATCGCCTCGTAGTTGCGCCCGACATCGGCCGGGTCGATCGGCAGATAGGGCACTTCCCAGTACGGCGTGTTGGCCTTGCGCAACGCCTTCATGCCCTTGTTGATGGCATCCTGGTGCGAGCCGGAAAAGGCGGTGTAGACGAGCTCGCCGACATAGGGATGCCGCTCGGGGATCTTCAACTGGTTCGAATATTCGTAGACGTCCTTCATCCGGTTGATGTCGGAGCAGTCGAGCTCGGGATCGACGCCTTGCGTGTACATGTTGAGCGCCAGCGTGACGATGTCGACATTGCCGGTGCGCTCGCCATTGCCGAACAGTGTGCCTTCGACGCGGTCCGCGCCCGCCATCAGGCCGAGTTCGGTGGTGGCGATCCCGGTGCCGCGGTCATTGTGCGGATGCAGCGAGATGAGCAGGTTCTCGCGGTTGTCGAGATTGCGGCACATCCATTCGATGCGATCGGCATAGATGTTGGGTGTCGACATCTCGACCGTGGACGGCAGGTTGATGATCAGCTTGTTTTCCGGCGTCGGCTTCATGATTTCGGTGACGGCGTTGCAGATTTCCAGCGCCACTTCGAGCTCGGTGCCGGTAAAGCTCTCCGGCGAATATTCGAAACGATAGAAGCCGCCGGCCTTCGCTGCCATGTCGGTGATCATCTTGGCCGCATCGGTTGCGATCCGCCTGATGCCGGCGACGTCCTTCTCGAAGACGACGCGGCGCTGCAGTTCGCTGGTCGAATTGTAGAAATGCACGATCGGGTTGGTGGCGCCCTGCAGCGCCTCGAAAGTGCGGGTGATCAGTTCCGGCCGGCACTGCACCAGCACCTGCAGCGAGACATCGTCTGATACATTACCCTCTTCGATGCACCAACGGGCGAAATCGAAATCGGTCTGCGAGGCCGACGGGAAGCCGATCTCGATCTCCTTGAAGCCCATGTCGAGGAGCAGGGCGAACATGCGCGCCTTGCGCTCGTGGCCCATCGGATCGATCAGCGCCTGGTTGCCGTCGCGCAGGTCGACCGAGCACCAGATCGGCGCCTTGTCGATGACTTTCGAAGGCCACACGCGGTCGGTGAGACCGACGGTCGGATAAGGTTGGTATTTGCGGGCTGCCTCCGGCATGCCCCTGGCATCCTTGCCCATCGCCCCGCTATCTGAGCGGATCTCTTCTCGTGCGTTCATTGTCGTCTCTCCGGGCGGCTCGCGGGATCCGCCTTCAGGCGGATTTGGTGCCGAGCGGCGCCTTTACCAGATGTTCATTCGCTAGATGTGATTTGCCAATTTTGAGACTGGCCAAGGAGCATGCGCGTGAGCGGCGGTTCGACCGCCGGGCGCTCCTTCAGCGAACCCGGCGATCGCCGATAAGGCCGAGCAGCAGCAGAGCGGAAGCAAGCGCGCGCACGGTCTCGCCAGCAAAGCCGGTCTGACGGGAAGCGACGGAGGTGGCGCGGTTGGTCATGGCGGTTTTCATACAGGAGCAGCCAAAGCGAGGCAAGTGGGGCCGAACGACATGTGTCCTAAGCAGATGAGTTGTCCGGATTAGGTAGCACAGGAGTTGTCCGGTTTTGTCGCCAGCGCATGGAGGCTGGGGATGAAACGGACAGCATGGCAACCCAGCGTCAAACACTCGCCGTCCACAGCGACATCGGCCGTCCTTCGATCGGACCCGGCGCCGACTGGAACAAAAAGCGTTCCTGCGTTGTTCTCCAACCGTCCCGATGTTCGAAGGGGCTGGTTTATACGCCGGCCAGAGGCAATCCTTGCGGCAGGCGCTCGGCGGGCACGCAAAGCCAAGGGTTGGCGAGGCAAATGGATCCTGACGATCTCAACACAGAACGGATCGTCACTGTGTTCGGCGGGACAGGTTTTCTCGGGCGCCGGATCGTGAAGCGGCTCCTGGAAAGGGGTTTCACGGTCCGCGCCGCATCCCGCCACCCGGGTCGTGTGGGCCAGGTTTTTTCCTCGACGGCAAGGCCGCCCGAGGCCGTCGAGGCGGACATATTGGATGCGTCCTCGATCGGCACGGCCATTGCCGGATCACAGGCGATCGTGAACGCCGTCAGTCTCTACGTCGAGCAGGGCGCCCAGACGTTTGAACGGGTGCATGTGCAAGCCGCAGCTGAACTTGCCGCCGCGTCGCGCGCTGACGCGGTCGACCGGTTCGTCCAGATTTCGGGGATCGGCTCCGATCCTCAATCGGATTCGAACTACATCAGGGCACGTGGGCGCGGAGAAGAGGCGGTGGCGAGCGCATTTCCCGGCGCCATCATTGTGCGTCCCGCCGTCATGACGGGACCTGACGACGTTTTCCTCACGACGATTGTCAGGCTGATACGTCTCCTGCCGGTTTATCCGCTGTTCGGCGATGGTGGCACACGGCTTCAGCCGGTCTATGTGGAAGACGTCGCAGACGCAGTCAGCCGGCTGATCGGCGGGCGAAACCACAAGGGCTCATCGATATTCGAATTCGGCGGCCCGCGCATCTACACCTATAAGCAACTGCTGCGCGAGATCGCCCGACAGCTCGATACCCACATCAGGTTGATGCCGGTGCCGTTTGCGGCGTGGGACGCCTTGGCCGGCGTCGCGGAACTCCTTCCGGGAGCGCCGATAACGCGCAACCAGGTCGATCTTATGCGGCACGACAATGTGGCCGCAATCGGCGCGCCGGGCCTGAAGGAACTCGACATCGCGCCGCGCGACATCGAGGAGGTGATCCGCTTGATCGAACGGCGCGCGTGAGGCTGCTCGGGCTCGTCTCCTGCTGGCAGGACTCTACGATCCTGCCGGGAACCTATCGCCATGCGGCGGGTTGGTCGAGTTTGAACCAATGAGGACGAAGGAAAAGAACCATGGCCAGATGCGATCAATGCGGGAATGACTACGACAAGGCTTTCGAAGTGACGCTGGCTGAGGAAAGCTATACGTTCGACAGCTTCGAATGCGCGATCCAGAAACTTGCGCCGCTCTGCCCGCATTGCGGGTGCCGGATCATCGGACATGGTGTCGAACAAGATGACATCATCTACTGCTGCGCACATTGCGCCGCGGAGGAAGGTGCAAGCGCGCTGACCGATCGCGCGCCTTGATCGCCCGCATTCCCAGTGGCAAGCGACGGTGCCGGTCGTCGAGCCTAGCTGTCCTTCCTCGGTTTCTCGGCGACGATATTGCCGCGCTTCTTCCACTCCGAGAAGCCGCCGCGCAGGCTGCGCGCGTCAAGTCCCATCTCCTGCGCGACCTTGGCGGCGAGCAGCGAGCGCCAGCCGGACGCGCAGTAAAACACAAAGGTCCTGGGCTCGGCGAATATCGGCTTGTGGTAGGGACTTTCCGGGTCGATCCAGAATTCGAGCATGCCGCGCGGCGCATGGAACGCGCGGGGATCATGCCCTCGCGCTCCAGTTCCCGCGGATCCCGGATGTCGACCATGACAACGCCGTCGGGAATGGTTGCCATGTCCGCTGCCTCGACCGAGCGGACGACCGCATCGGCGTCGGCCAGAAGGTCCTTGTATCCCTTCGGCATGGTCAGCGCCCCATCGCGTAGAACTCGTCGTTCGGCCTCATGCTGGTGACGTTGGCCAGCCGGTTTGACATGGCGAAGAAGGCGGCGATGGCCGCGATGTCCCAGGCGTCCTCGTCGGTGAAGCCATGCATCTTGAGGTCGGCGATATCCGCGTCGCCGACCTCGTAGGCGCGCGCGGAAACCTTCATGGCGAAATCGAGCATCGCCAACTGGCGCGGGGTGATGTCGGCCTTGCGGTAGTTGGTGGCCACCTGATCGGCGATCAGCGGGTTCTTTGCGCGAATGCGCAGGATCGCGCCATGGGCCACCACGCAGTACTGGCACTGATTGGCATTGCTCGTAGCCACGACGATCATCTCCCGCTCGGCCTTGGTGATCGGGCCGGGTTTGTCCATCAGCGCGTCGTGATAGGCGAAGAAGGCGCGGAACTCGTCCGGCCGATGCGCAAGCACGAGGAAGACGTTGGGCACGAATCCCGACTTCTCCTGCACGGCGAGTATCCGTTCGCGGATGTCGTCGGGAAGGCCGGCGATCTCGGGAACGGGGAAGCGGCTTATGGCTGGCACGGTCATCTGTGTTCTCTCCCTTGCACGGCCGTCAATGCGACCAGCTTTAGGCCGTCGAAGGCTTTTCTGCGAGCCTCATGGAAGGGCTGAAGTCGGAACGGCCGCGCGCCGGCCAGGTTGAAAGGCGCCGCCCCAGGACCATGGCTGCGAAAGTCAGGAACATTGCTCGACACGGGCTTATTGGCAGGCACGGAACCGTGGTAGCAAAACCGTGACCAGCGAAAGCAACAAAAGGGCGGTTTGGCCGTTCTGATCAGCCGCACAAGCGGCGGGGTATCCGAAGACATGACTACGCCGCAAATCCTGTCGTTCGCCGTTATCTTCATAATGATGGCGGCGCTCGTATGGGGTCGGTATCGATATGATCTGGTTGCAGCCGCGGCACTGTTGTCCGCACTCGCGGTTGGCATCGTGCCTTTTGACGAGGCCTTCAGCGGGTTCAGCGACGATATCGTGATCATTGTCGGCAGTGCCCTGCTGGTGAGCGCAGGCATCGCACGCTCGGGCATCATGGAAGTCGCCATCAGGCGGTTCGCTCCGAACCTGTCGGGCGTTCGCTCGCAACTGGCGCTGCTGGTCATCGTGGTCACGATCCTGTCTGCCTTCGTAAAGAACATCGGTGCGCTCGCGATCATGATCCCGATAGCCTTCCAGTTCGCGCGCCGGTCGAGCGTTTCACCGTCGATATTCCTGATGCCTATGGCGTTCGGGTCGCTGCTCGGCGGACTCATGACGCAGGTGGGGACATCTCCCAACGTCGTTGTGTCGCGGGTGCGGGAGGAACTGACCGGCACCGCCTTCACAATGTTCGATTTTACACCTGTTGGAGCTGCCCTGGCCGCCGCCGGAACGATCTTTCTGGTGTTTTTCTATTGGCTGCTGCCGGTGCGCGAAAAGCTGGGCGGGTCGGTGAATGAAGCCATCGATATCAAGAATTACCTGACAGAGGCCCGGATTGTCCGCGATTCCACTGTGCTCGGCAAAACCGTCGCAGACCTCATGAAGCTTTCCGGCGGCGATGCTATCGTGACATCGATCCTGCGCAACCGGACCATGCGGATGACGCCACTGCCCGACGTTGTCCTCAAGATGAACGACATTCTGCTGCTCGAGGGCGACCCAGGGGCGCTGGATCGCCTTGTCTCGCAGGGCAAACTCAGCGTTACGGGCAGCCGGGCCAGCGGGGATGACACGACCGGCGAGCTGGTCGCTATCGAAGCCGTCATCGGTGAAAACTCCCCGTTGATCGGCTGGACAGCCCAGCGCCTTGCCCTCTATCACCGCTTCAATGTCAACCTCCTGGCTGTCAGCCGTCACGGCGAGCGCCCCGACCGCAGGCTGGCCGAAATCCAGCTAAGGCTGGGCGACGTCATCGTGCTGCAGGGCAATGCCGCGACGATACCCGAGATACTGCGTGAACTCGGCTGCCTGCCGCTGGCAGAAAGGGCTATCCTGCTTGGCAGCGTCCGCAAAGGTGTTGTGCCGGTAACCATCCTTGCTCTCGCCATGATGGCGACTGCGTTCGGGCTGCTCCCGGTCTCCGTCGCTTTCTTTACGGCCGCGGTCGGGATGGTGCTTTTCAAGGTCATCCCGGTCCGAGACGTCTACCAATCGCTGGATGGGCCAATCCTCGTCATGCTCGCCGTTCTCATTCCGGTGAGCGATTCGCTACGCAGTACAGGGGCGACCGGCGTCATTGCCGGCGAGCTTGCCAAACTGGGGACCATTCTTCCGGCGCCCGGCGCATTGATGCTCATCCTTGTCGCCGCGATGGCCGTTACGCCATTCCTCAACAATGCCGCCACCGTTCTGGTCATGGCGCCGATCGCCGCCGCGTTTGCCGGCGATCTCGGCTACAGGCCGGAAGCATTTCTGATGGCAGTCGCCATTGGCGCCGGCTGCGATTTTCTCACCCCGATCGGCCACCAGTGCAACACGCTCGTCATGGGGCCGGGCGGCTACCGTTTCAGCGACTATCCGCGCCTGGGACTGCCGCTATCGTTCCTCGTCGTCATTGTTGCCGTGCCGATGCTCATGATCGTTTGGCCAATGAACTAATATATGCTCCTCGCCATCCTCAAAAGAGGCCGAGCGTTTGCAGCAGGCTTTCGAATGTGACCTTTGGTTTCTTACCTGTTTGCCTATCCGTGTACATGTAGTCGTCGGACGACTGCTTGCGTATGTTGCTCGGGCTATACCCGAACTGCTGCGTGAAAGCTCGACTGAAATTCGCCGCTGAATCAAAGCCGACTGCTAGACCAACTTCGGCGACCTTTCGGGTGTCGGAAGGATCCGCTAACATTGCATGAGCTGCGGACAGACGTCGTCGACGAATGTAATTCGCAACGCCGCCGGACGTTTCGAAAAGCTCATAGAGCCGTGTCCTCGAGGTCGCCAGTTCCCGGGCGAGAGCATCCGGTGTCAGGTCGGGCGAGGCAAGATTGCTCGAAATGAAGCGTCTCGCCCGCGTCATCAATCCGATTTGTGAGATCTGATCGTTGCCGTCATCACGATCCACCAAAGGTGTAACCGCGTCGAATACCATTTTCCGCAAACGGTCCTTGATTCTAGGAAGGTCGTCTTGCGTGAAGCGATCGAGATTGGCTTCAACGCTTGACACAAGATCGATCAGCAGTTTGGCCCGGTGTCCACCCAAAACGACGTTGTTGCTCGCCGCCGGCAAGCTACCTCCATCGGCAAACAGATCGACGGGAACGATCAGGCTGATCGACTCCGTTGCCAGCGCCCGCCCGCTAAACGGATGCCCGAGCGACCGGATTTCAATCATGCCCGGTTCATTTTGCGCGACACGTCCGTCAACTCCGGTCCAGGTGCGACCGGCGCGGAGAACGGTGATCTGCCAATGGTCAATTGGACTGAACCGCACCGCGTCTGGCGAGCGTTCGTAACTGAAGGCCGGAACCGTTTGTTGCAACAAAAGCATGCCGCCCAGATTCCACACCGCCTGCTGGACGACAAATCCATCCTCGGGATTCACATTGTTCGGCAGACGCGAATCCATCAATATCGCCATATGCTCCCGCCAGGCAGCAAACTGCTGGACTGGTGGAAGGATTTCCGTCTCAAAGCGTAACGACGTCAGGACGGCCTTCTCCACCTCATCCTCACCGAGTGGATCCTGCGACATGCGCGGCCAGCGGCGACGTTCGACAGATGTCGGCTCCCTGTCGTTAGGTGGGACCGTCTTATCCGACATCATTGCCTCCAGCCACGACCCGGAAGTCCGCGACGTCGCGCTGCTTCAGGAGATATGCCACGTCATCGCCATGGGGAGGAACTGACCGACCGCATAGACAACATTCCGACCCTGCCAACTTGTATGGAAGAACGACATGCGTCGTCATCTTCGAAGTGTATCGTTTATAAGAAACAAAATCATTGGCTATATTTAAGGATCCCTGGTTGTAAAGTAGTTAATTATATCGCGCACCAAGTCAACAAAGCTTAGCCGTTAGCGGATCGATCCTGAACCGACCATGAATGGGTTTCTTGGCTCGCTTCGAGATAAAGGCCTTTGGCAGCACCGATCTCGGCACAGGCAATAGAATCGCCTGAAGCCCACCGTCTCCATCAAAAAACAAATGTCTGCGGCGGTCAGCTGCAAAAATGGACGATGTGAAAAGTTTCCGGATTCCCTGATATCGCAACGTACGAACCGGGGAGGTATTGGACATCATCAAATTCACTCGAGAAAGAAAACCTGAAGTTTCAGTGCATTCTAGACACCTACATGTCTTCATTCTAGCGCTGATGGTTAACGAATGAGGTGTTCCAGTGAGTATAGCATTTCATCCTACAAATTTGAACTCTGCTCTTTCATCGCAACGGAGGGTACTTGTCGCGGGCGGGGCCGGCTTTCTCGGATCACATCTGTGCGAACGTCTTTTGCAAGACGGCCATTCTGTTATCTGCGTAGACAATTTTTCCACGGGGCGGCTCGAGAATTTGCGCCACCTCCTGAACTACGACACGTTCAGCTTTGTGCGCCACGATATCGTGGAACGGCTCGATCTGCCGGTCAACGAGATCTACAATCTCGCCTGCCCGGCTTCACCGCCGCACTATCAGGCCGACCCGGTCCATACGTTGAAGACGAACGTGATCGGGTCGCTCAATCTTCTGGAACTGGCAGCACATTACCAGGCGCGGATTTTCCAGGCTTCCACCTCGGAAGTCTACGGCGATCCCCATGTGCATCCGCAGCCCGAAAGCTATTGGGGCAATGTCAATTCCTTCGGTCCGCGCTCTTGTTATGACGAAGGAAAGCGCTCTGCCGAGACTCTGTTCTACGATTTTCATCAGCAATACGGCGTCGACATCCGTATCGTGCGCATCTTCAACACCTATGGTCCGCGCATGCGCCCGGATGACGGCCGGGTCGTTTCCAACTTCATCGTGCAGGCGCTCAAGGGCGAAGACATCACCGTTTACGGCGACGGGTCGCAGACCCGTTCCTTCTGTTACGTGGACGATCTGATCGAAGGCTTCTACCGGCTCATGTACAGCCCTCAGGCGATCCATACGCCTGTCAACATCGGCAATCCCGGCGAATTTACAGTCGGTGAGTTGGCCGAGCAGATCGTGGGAATGACCGGCTCGAGCTCCAAAGTCGTCTATCACCCGTTGCCCGTGGACGATCCGCGCCAGCGTCGGCCCGACATCACAGTGGCCCGGAGAGAACTTGGATGGGAGCCGACCGTGGCGTTGGCCGATGGGCTGAAGTCAACGATCGCTTATTTCGAACGGCAGTTGAGGAAGCCCTCCGGAAAGCTGGCGGAGGCCGCCTGATGTCCGGCAAGAACGTACTTGTCGTTGGTGGGGCCGGCTTTATCGGCAGCCATACAGCCAAGCTTTTGGCCAGGCAGAGTTATGATCCGATTGTCTACGACAATCTATCCACGGGTCACCGGTCAGCCGTCCGATGGGGCGCCTTCGTTGAAGGCAACATCCTTGATTCGGAGCGGTTGACCCACGTCATGGATGAGTATCGCCCTATCGGGGTGATCCATTTTGCTGCATCGGCCTATGTCGGCGAATCCGTAGAGAAACCGGCAAAATATTATCAGAACAACGTCAACGGGACCCAATCGCTGCTGGACGCCTGCCAGAGAAGCGGAACGCGCAATATCATCTTCTCGTCAAGCTGCGCCACCTACGGCATTCCGGATCGCTTGCCGATTCGCGAAGGCGAGAGCCAGCGCCCGATCAATCCTTATGGACGCACGAAGCTCATCGCGGAGCAAATGCTTGCCGATTATTCGGCTGCCTATGCGCTGCGCTACGTGGCGCTGCGTTATTTCAATGCGTCCGGCGCGGATATCGACGGGGAAATCGGCGAAACCCACGATCCAGAAACACATCTCATTCCGCGAGCCATGATGGCCGCTGCAGGCAGGATCGATTTTCTCGAAGTCTATGGCCAGGATTACGATACGACCGACGGCACCTGCATTCGCGACTATATTCATGTCGCGGATCTCGCGCGCGCGCATGTGCTGGCGCTCGAACATCTGATCAACGGCGGTGGCAATCTGGCCGTCAATCTTGGCAGCGGGCGTGGTACATCCATCAAGGAAATTCTCGAAGCGATCAGCCGGCTGACAGGTCGTAACGTGCCGGTCGAGATGCGCGCTCGTCGTGCGGGCGATCCTCCGGTGCTTTATGCCGATCCGGCGCTCGCTGCCGAAAAACTTGGCTTTCAGGCGCTCTATTCCGATCTCGATACGATCATTCGCACAGCGGCTCCCTTCTTCGGGCTCGAGGTGCGCTCATGAGCACGCCGCGCATCGCGCTGTCCGTTGACAGGGAAGAACCCCTGATGGTGCCGGTCTTCACCGGCCGAAAGCGCGTCGAGTACATTGTGGGCGCGGTTTTGTGGGCGATGGCCGTCGCATTCTTCTGGCAATGGTGGGTTTTCGGAGCCACCCACACCAACATGGTCGGCTCAATTCTGGTGACGGCGCTTCTGGCGTGGGTAACGCTTTTGCCACTCTACTTCATCACCATTTTCTTCAATGCACGCCGGCCGCACGGACGGCTGCGTATCTCCGCCGGCAGTCGCGTTGCCATGGTGGTCACCAAGGCTCCATCAGAACCTTTTGAGGTGGTGGCCGAAACCTTGCGGGCCATGTTAGCCCAGAACGTGCCTCACGACACGTGGCTGGCCGATGAGGATCCATCGCCCGCAACGCTCGCATGGTGTCGCGAACATGGCGTATTCGTTTCCACCCGCAAAAATCGCGCCGATTACCATCGCCAGTCCTGGCCCCGCCGCACACGCTGCAAGGAAGGCAACCTGGCTTTCTTCTACGATCATTATGGCTACGACCAATATGATTTTGTGTCGCAGCTCGATGCCGATCATGTTCCCGAACCGGACTACCTATATAACATGTTGCGGCCTTTTGCCGACCCGACAATCGGTTATGTTTCCGCGCCCAGCATTTGCGATCGCAATGCACATGAAAGCTGGTCCGCGCGTGGCCGCCTCTACATCGAAGCGAGCATGCATGGGTCACTGCAAGCCGGATACAACAATGGCTTCGCGCCCGTATGCATCGGATCGCACTATGCGGTGCGCACTGCGGCACTGAAGGAAATCGGCGGGCTGGGGCCAGAACTCGCCGAGGATCATTCCACAACGCTCTTCATGAATGCCTATGGCTGGCGAGGGGCTCACGCGCTTGATGCCATCGCCCATGGCGACGGCCCACGGACGTTTGCCGATCTTGTAACGCAGGAGTTCCAGTGGTCGCGGAGCCTGGTGACGATCCTGTTGCAATACTCACCAAAACTGATCGGACACTTGCCGCTGCGTTTGAAGGTTCAATTCCTATTTTCGCAGTTCTGGTACCCGCTATACGCCTTCTTTCTTGCTCTGACATTCCTGTTGCCCGTGATTGTGCTGGTCAAGGGCGATAATTTCGTCAACGTCACTTACCCAGAGTTTCTGCTCCATTTCATGCCGCAGTCGCTTATGATCCTGCTTTTGGCATTCTGGTGGCGGTCGAGTCGCACATTTCGGCCTATCGACGGCAAGATTTTCAGTTGGGAAGCGATGTTGTTTTTGCTGGCACGCTGGCCGTGGGTTCTGGCTGGAACCTTTGCCGCGTTCCGTGACTGGATGACCGGATCCTTTGTTGATTTTCGCGTCACGCCAAAAGGCACGTCCGAAGTCGATCCACTGCCGTTTCGCGTGCTGGCGCCGTATGCCTTCGTGGTCCTGATCTCCATTCTGCCGGTCGTGTTCGTGCAGGATGCGTATCAAACGCGCGGCTTTTTCGTCTTCGCCATCATCAATGCTTGCTTTTACTTGCTGCTGATTTTCATCATCTTGCTGCAGCATGGCAGGGAGAATAACGTGCGGATGAAAAGCCGCGCCTATCGCCCCGCGCTGGCAAGCAGTTTCATGGCCCTTTTGATGGTTACCAGCTTCGCCACGGTCGAGCGTGGACGCGACGGCATTGAGGCGCTCGCCTGGGGAACCAAAAGCTTTTCCCTGTTCGACGACAGATTCTCAATTGCAGGGGCAGGCGTCGGTGGTCGCGCTGTTCACAAGACCATCTTCAATCCACGTTGGCGCACTCCCAGCAATTCAAATCAGCGATAGAAGGCAATCAACACATGAAGATCGCAATCATTGGAACAGGCTATGTCGGTTTGGTCAGCGGCACATGCCCGGCCGCACTGCCTCATGCGACCGAACACGCCCATCGAGGACAAACGGCGGGCACCGCTCATCTCGAGATGGCAGGAGGTTCCGGTGGCAGTTTCTAAATCTGAAAGGGCTCTATTGCTGTCAGGTTTCCGGATGCTGACAGCAGTCGCTTGGGCAGTGTCCTGCATTGCTGCACCGGCCTTTGCCTCTTCCTCACAGGTTTCCGTTCTGCCGGAAGGGGCACGTCGCATGACAGCAGGCGAAATCTACGATCTCTATAGAGACAAGAGCTGGCAGTGGGACAGCGGAGCCGGACGAATGGTGGGCGCGAACCGGCAATTTTCGGCGTGGACTGACGGTGAGACGGGCAAATCCTGGGCGGAAGGCCGCTGGATCATCACCGAGACAGGTTGGATGTGTCTCAACGCGACATGGCATTCCGAACAGGGTGTATTTCCCGCCAAGACCTGCTTTTCGCATCGCATCGACAATGGAACGATCTATCAGAAGCGCGAGCCCGGTGGTGAGTGGTATGCGTTCCGTAACGCCGAGGTCCACCAAGGCGACGAGGCCAGCAAGCTAGTGTCCACCGATCTGGTTTCCCGTCCACTCGATGCCATCAAAGCCGCGCTTGGTGCGGCACAGCAATCTGAACAGTAAGAAAGGGAGGGATCCTTGAAAAGTCTCTTTAAACTATCAGCAGCCTTGCTTTGCGGCTTATGCATTTCCGGTGGTGTTTATGCAGCCAGCGGCGTGTCGGGAGCGAGTGTCGACAGCCGCAATCAGTTTCGGGATAAGCGTCCCATCATCACGGCTGACTCTGTAACCCCCGGCGCCTACGATCCGCATGCGGATTATACCAACGATTCCAACTCAAAAATCGAACACCTTTTTCTTCCCTGGGAAGATGTGGATCTGGCAACGCTCAGCGCCGCAGATGCCTATGCGCGTGAGCGTGGACGTTCCCTGTTGATCACAGTCGAGCCGTGGTCCTGGGCGCGGGACTGGCGTGTAGGTCCCGAGGATTTGCTCGCCGGGATTTTGGGCGGGCGCTACGATGCCAATATGTCAGCGGTCTGCTCTGCGGCGGCGCAGCTGAAAAGCCCCGTCACTATCCGCTGGGGGCAGGAAATGGAAGATAATGACGGGCAATTCACCTGGGCTTTCTGGAATGCTGAAGGTTATGTGAACGCCTATAGGCATGTCATCGACATATGCCGCAAGCATCTTCCGTCGGCCCAATACATGTGGTCACCGAAAGGAGAAGAAGGACTGGAAGCCTTCTATCCTGGCGACAAATATGTCGACATTATCGGTCTGTCCGTCTTTGGCTATCAGCCCTATGACAAGCTGGAGGTCGGTCGTGATACGACTTTTGTGGAGCGCACAAAGCCGGGTTATGACCGTGTGACGGGCTTCGGCAAACCAATCGCCATTGCGGAGCTTGGCTACGAAGGTAACGACGAATATGCTCGTGACTGGGCCGCGGAAGCAAACAAGCCGCATGCCGAGTTCCCGGACATGACAGCCGTTGTCTACTTCAACGATCTCGAAGTCTATCCATGGCCGAGAAAGGTTGGCCGGCCCGATTGGCGCGTGGCCAACCATCCGCTGGACTGATCCAAGTCGTTCGACAGAGTGGTTCGGCTTTCACCAGATGGCCGAACCGCTCCATCCCTTTATTTCTATGCGGTTCCAACGCAGGACTCTTACGCAGTCTTACTGGAATTGCCTTGGTGGAGAGGAAGTAAAATGTTTTCGATCCGTTCGATTATCTCAAGTGCGGTGCTGTTTGTGTTCTTGCTTGCAGGCAATGCCTACGCCGCTCCCAAACAACCGGCGGGCGACGCTATAGAAAAACGCGCCGCTGCCGCGACGCCGATGAAGGCCTCAGCGGTTGAAAAGCTCTATGCCGGCCGCACCTGGAAATGGCAAAACGGCGGTGGGTTCTATTCTGCGGAGACAACTGCTCGCGGGCTGTTCTCTGCAAATAGGAAGCCGTTCGCCGCTTGGTCGCGCAAACGGGCAGCATGGTCCTATGCGGAGGGAAACTGGTATGCAACCAATGGGGGCAAGCTCTGCATGCGCGCTCTCTGGACCAGCAAAGTAGCGAAAGGGAGTCTGGCCAGAAGCGGTGCAATCACATGTTTCCTGCACCGTGAAAAACATGGCGTCGTTTATCAGAAGCCTTTCAAGGGTGGGAAATGGTATGTCTTTCGTCACAATCCCGCTCGCCGGGACGATGAGGCGCGCAAACTGGTCAAAGGTAATCGGGTAAGCAAAGAAGTTTCGCATCTTAAGGCGAATTCTCGATAACCGCGCAAAAACGGAGCCGCCGCGGCTTCAGGCTCAGGCGCGGCGGCTTCTGTCAAAACCAGGTCCAACATTAAACGCCCGGCTGATTCGAGACCCTTCGAGTGTAGCAACGCGCTTTCTGACCAAAGCCGCTCGGAGTGCAGACATAGCTGTTGCTGTTCAAGTACCGGGATGCTGATATTTTAACGACCTTGCCGGCGGGTTTCTTGTTGTAGCGAACATCGTTGTTAACCCGATATTTGACAAGGTAGACGGACCGTGTCTCTCTCTCTGGCTTACGCAATTCGCCTGCTCGCGCGTTTGCGCCGAGAGCCACGGAAAAAGCAAGCCCGATCGCTGCAATCGCCACTCTTCTAAAACGGTTCCGATGCGCAGTAGAAAACGTCATGTGCTAGCCTCCAATGTTTTTGTTCTGGAGTGCGTTGTACCCACAGGACTTTAGGTTCTGGTTTGAACTATCTTGATAAATTTAGACAAAATGTTGCATTCCCCATGCCTCAGGTGGGGCGATTTGACCAAAATGAGGCCGGCGGCGCGTCCGCCGATGGATGCGAAATTCCACTTCGTCTTCTCGTTGCATCGCGGCGCGGGAGGCGCCGGCTGCGATTTTCTCACCCCGATAGGCCACCAGTGCAACACGCTCGTCATGGGGCCTGGCGGCTACCGCTTCAGCGACTATCCACGCCTGGGACTGCCACTGTCGTTCCTCGTCGTCATTGTTGCCGTGCCGATGCTCATGATCGTTTGGCCAATGACCTGATATGCGGCGGACGATCAATCCTGGCGAAACACGGAGCCCGATGGCAGTTGCGTAGGCCGCTCCCGGTCAAGCAATATGCATCGCTCGTGACAAAGGCTTTGTGCTATCGAGGCGGGCATCTACTGGTAACTATCTGGGTCCTTGGCCTTCCCGGCCTGGCAACTAACTTTACTCAGAAGAGCCTTACGGTAAGCGCCATTAAACACGCGGACAGCTCGTTCGAATTTAGCGGGAGGCGCCAAGTGTTTATCTAGCCCCTCGTTCAAAAGGAGGGGGACAGCCATCATGGCTTTTCCACTTTCGCTGGGTCTCAGCGCCGGGCACCTTTTCAATAGGCCATAGATGTCACCTGAAATTTTTGCAGCCCGATGCAATTTGCCATCTGCCATACGTGCCAAGTAATTGATGTTTTGCTCTAACTGCCCGCCCGAAGCAGTCGATGTTGTGAAGCAGATTCCTGCGATGACCGTTACCAAAATGCGGCTCAAACGTTCCCCTCTTCTTGCAGTCAATTCGCCCTACTAATCATAGCTTGGCCTGGTTCAAAAGCTCACCAATCGGCGTCAGCGGGATTGCCACTAAAGCTCAGTTGCGGACCTCGATGGGCGAACAGTTTATTTGGTGGACAAGCTCAAAATTTCTCGGCTGTGAACGGCGTCGCGATATCGACCGGAATGACTAAGCAGCCTCCAATTTTCTCGCTGAGAAGAACCTCTAATTCGCTAGCCCGTGCAGTGCCGGCGCAAATAATTAAACCCAATACGACGACTGCGCGCATTCTGACCTCCCTTTGATCAACGGCAGCTTTAAACCATTAGGCGGAGCAGCGCCGTTCTCCACCGTGTCGCGGACTGGAAAAGCGGCAAGGTTTGGGCGACACCACTTCGCGAAATCCATAAGCAGTTCCAGCCTCTCAATGGCGATTTTATCGAGGGCGTTCCCGCTGATCCTGGCGGTCGAATGGCACCTAAGCAGGTGACCTGGAGTGCCCTACATCAAGAAATTGAAATCTCTGTAAGTAGCTGATTTTGCCATATAAAATAATGATGGCTGGGGCGCCAGGATTCGAACCTGGGATTGTCGGTACCAAAAACCGATGCCTTACCACTTGGCTACGCCCCAGCAGCCGGAACATGCCCGCTGCGCGCGGCCTTATAGGACGAGCCGACGGAAAGCTCAATGCCGAGAATGCCGAGAACGGCAAGTGCGCGGAACTGATCCACCGGTCCCCGCAGATTGGCGTCGCATATCATCGTCTGCTGTCGGGCGATGGCATCTATTCACCCCAACCGCCATTTCATTGCCGGCCGGATCGAAGAAATGGATCCGCCTGCCGCCGGGGAATGAGAAGATCGGCTTGACGATCGTGCCGCCGGCATTTTCGACGGCGCCCAGCGTTTCGAGTTCTCCGGTCAGTCACATGGCGTTATCGCTAGTTCCTGTTTTGTCCTCTTCAACTGGCCGTCGAGCCGCAAGTCTTTTTGTTATCGCTTTTTCTTAATCGATTGTAGAAGCCGGCTGGCTTGCCGACGGCTTGCCTTTCGCACTGCAGCATCATATCGCTCGTGCAGGGACACGGCGGAACTTCGGCTTCGTCAATCTTTTCAATCTCCTGCAACCGGAGAGCAAGCATGACCAAATGGGTCTACACCTTTGGCGACGGCGCTGCGGAAGGCCGTGCCGGCGACAGGAACCTGCTGGGCGGCAAGGGCGCCAATCTGGCCGAAATGTGCAGCCTGGGGCTGCCGGTGCCGCCGGGGTTCACCATCACCACCGAGGTCTGCAACGCCTATTACGCCAACGGCCGCACCTACCCGGCCTCGCTGGAGGCGGACGTCGCGGTTGCGCTTGACAACATCGGCCGGCTGACCGGGCGCCGCTTCGGCGATCCCTCAAAACTGCTTTTGGTGTCGGTGCGTTCCGGTGCCCGCGCTTCGATGCCCGGCATGATGGACACCGTGCTCAATCTCGGCCTGAACGACGAGACGGTCGAGGCGCTGGCCGCCGATTCAGGCGACGCCCGCTTTGCCTATGACAGCTACCGGCGTTTCATCCAGATGTATTCCGATGTCGTCATGGGCCTCGACCATGAGGTGTTCGAGGAAATCCTCGAAGACCAGAAGGGCGGCCTCGGCCATGAACTCGATACCGAACTGAGCGCCATCGAATGGCAGGGCGTGATCGCGCTCTATAAGGCCAAGGTCGAGGAGGAACTCGGCAAACCGTTTCCGCAAGATCCGAACGAGCAGCTCTGGGGTGCGATCGGCGCCGTGTTTTCGAGCTGGATGAACAACCGCGCCATCACCTACCGGCGCCTGCACGACATTCCCGAAAGCTGGGGCACCGCGGTCAACGTCCAGGCCATGGTCTTCGGCAATATGGGCGAGACCTCGGCCACCGGCGTCGCCTTCACCCGCAATCCGTCGACCGGCGAAAAGATGCTCTATGGCGAGTTCCTGGTGAATGCGCAGGGCGAGGATGTCGTCGCCGGCATCCGCACGCCGCAAAACATCACCGAGGCGGCGCGCATTGCCGCCGGCTCCGACAAGCCGTCGCTGCAGAAGCTGATGCCGGAAGCGTTTCAGTCTTTCGTCACCATCTCCGACCGTCTGGAAAAGCACTACCGCGACATGCAGGATCTCGAATTCACCATCGAGCGCGGTAAATTGTGGATGCTGCAGACGAGGTCCGGCAAGCGCACCGCCAAGGCGGCGCTCAAAATCGCCGTCGAAATGGCGCGCGACAAGCTCATTTCAAAGGAGGAGGCGGTGGCCCGCATCGATCCGGCCTCGCTCGACCAGTTGCTGCATCCGACCATCGATCCGAAGGCAGCACGCGATGTCATCGGCATCGGTCTGCCCGCATCTCCGGGTGCAGCCACCGGCGAGATCGTGTTTTCCTCCAACGATGCCGAGGAGCTCAAGACGCAAGGCCGCAAGGCGATCCTCGTGCGTATCGAGACCAGTCCCGAGGACATCCACGGCATGCATGCGGCGGAAGGCATCCTGACCACGCGTGGCGGCATGACCAGCCACGCTGCAGTGGTGGCGCGCGGCATGGGCAAGCCTTGTGTGTCGGGCGCCGGCTCGCTGCGCGTCGACTACAGGGCCGGCACCCTGATGGCGATGGGATCGACGTTCCGCAAGGGCGATATCATCACCATCGACGGCGGCAACGGCCAGGTGTTGAAGGGCGCCGTACCGATGCTGCAGCCGGAGCTCTCGGGCGATTTCGCCGCCATCATGGAATGGGCCGATGCCGTGCGCCGCATGAAGGTGCGCACCAACGCCGAAACGCCGCTCGACGCGCGCATGGCGCGTTCCTTCGGCGCCGAAGGCATCGGGCTTTGCCGCACCGAGCACATGTTCTTCGAGGGCGACCGCATCGTTGCCATGCGCGAGATGATCCTGGCCGACACGGAAAAGGGCAGGCGAACGGCGCTCGCAAAACTCTTGCCCATGCAGCGCTCGGATTTCCTCGAATTGTTCGAGATCATGGCCGGCCTGCCGGTGACGATCCGCTTGCTCGATCCGCCGCTGCACGAATTCCTGCCCAAGACCGAGGAAGAGGTGGCCGAAGTCGCCGCCGCCATGAACCTGTCGCCCGACAAGCTCAGGCAGCGCACCGAGGCCCTGCACGAATTTAACCCGATGCTTGGCCATCGCGGCTGCCGGCTTGCGGTTTCCTATCCCGAAATCGCCGAGATGCAGGCGCGCGCCATATTCGAGGCCGCCGTCGAAGCCGGCAGGAAGGCCGGCGCGCTGGTGGTCCCGGAAATCATGGTGCCGCTGGTCGGTCTGGTGAAGGAGCTCGACTACGTCAAGGCGCGGATCGATGCCGTCGCCAGGAGCGTGATGGAGGAAACCGGCGTCAAGATCACCTATCTGACCGGAACGATGATCGAACTGCCGCGCGCCGCGATCCGCGCCCAAGCCATCGCCGAGGCGGCCGAATTCTTCTCTTTCGGCACCAACGATCTGACCCAGACCACTTTTGGCATCTCACGCGACGATGCGGCCTCGTTCCTGGAGACCTATCGCCAGAAGGGCATCATCGAGCAGGATCCGTTCGTGTCGCTCGACATCGAAGGCGTCGGCGAACTGGTGCGGATGGCGGCCGAAAAAGGCAGGGCAACGCGGCCGGATATCAAGCTCGGCATTTGCGGCGAGCATGGCGGCGATCCGGCGTCGATCCATTTCTGCGAGGAGATCGGCCTCGACTACGTGTCGTGCTCGCCCTACCGCGTGCCGATCGCCAGGCTGGCTGCCGCGCAGGCGGCGGTGCAGGCTGCTAAGAACGGTCGCGGGTAAGGCGCCGACGTCGGCCATTGCCGTGCCACCGAATGATCGGCGGGACAGGCCACGAGCCGTCCCTGCTCATCTGGCCCTGCTCAGGCTGGCCCTGTTCAGGCTGGTTTGGCTTCGACCGTCACCTTGTTGGGATAGAACGCGCCGTGATCGCGGATTTCGATCATCTCGTCGAAAGGCTGCTCATAGGCCCACATCGCATCCTTGCCTGCTTCCGCGGCAGGCAGCACGCTCCAATAGCTCGCATCGCCCTTGAACGGGCAATGAGTCGACGAGTCCGTCTTGCGAAGCTGGTCGAAATCGATGTCTTCGAATGGAATGTAGAGGATCCCGGGGTAGGGGGATTCGGTCAACACCTTGGCCCTCCTGGACGAGGCAATGACCGCGTCGCCGGCGCGTACGGTCACAGTTCCGCTGAAGGGCTCGATGGTAATCACTTTAGCCGGGTTGCGCTGAAAGCCGGGTGACGGATTGGCGGTCTGGTCCATGACGGTTCTCCTTGCACGACCTAAGGTGTGTAGGGTGTGCGCGCTACGCAAGGGCGCTGTCGAATGCGGGGGCTCCATCGCCTTTTGGCGTTGCCGGATCTCTCGTCAAATCGAGCTTGGCTATGACCGATCAGGGCCGATGACCGATCAGGGCTGATGACCGATCAGGCGGCAGCCTGAAACGCGTCCATCAGCCCGGCATAGGCGGCGGCGATACCGGCGACAGGATTGGTGCTTCGCGACGCGGTTTCGACCTTGAGCGCACCACCGCCGGTCGGCAGGGTAAGAAGCAGGAACTGGCGGTTGCCGCCATCGCCGACGCAAGCCGCGGCGACGTGCTGGCTTTCGCCTTCGTTCTGAACGCACATCTTGAACAGCAGCGTGCCGCCGACCGCCTCAAGGGCTCCGCCGACGACTTCGACGAATTCGTCCTCGGAAACGGTTTTGGCGTCCGGCACCAAATCGGCCAGGCTTTCGGCAAGCGAATCTTCGAGAGCTTTGTCGTCGAGCTGCGCGTCCATGCGAACCTCTTTCATTCGCCAATCACACCCCTACCATTAATCAAAGTTAATGTCGACAATGGCCGGATTGTGGCGGTTTTCTCTGCCTTTTCGAACAATGCGCTGCTTCTGCCCGGTCATGGCTGGACAATCCGCTTGTTCGTCCCACAATGGAGCGAAAACCAGTGGGGGAACGAAAACCAATGGGAGGAGAAGTATGCTCGGACTGATGCAGGAATGGCCGCTGCTTTGCCACAAGCTCATCGACAACGCAGCCAGGCAGCACGGCGAACGCGAGATTGTGTCGCGCTCGATCGAGGGCCCGATCGTCCGGACCACTTACGTCGAAATTCATCGCCGTGCCTTGCGGGTCGCTGAGCGGCTCGAGCGTGATGGCTTTGGGCTTGGCGACCGCATCGCCACATTGGCCTGGAATACGGCGCGCCACATCGAAGCCTGGTACGGCATCATGGGTGTCGGCGCGATCTATCACACGCTTAATCCGCGCCTGTTTCCCGAGCAGATCGCCTGGATCATGAACAATGCCGCGGACAAGGCGATCTTCGTCGATCTGACATTCATGCCGCTGCTTGAAAAGATCGCCGGCGCGGTCAAATCGCTCAAGCAGGTGATCGTGCTGACTGATAAGGCGCAAATGCCGCAGACGGCGCTGCCGAATGCTGTCGCCTATGAGGAATGGCTCGACGAAGCCGACGGCGCCTTCACCTGGAAGACGTTCGATGAAAACACCGCCGCCGGCATGTGCTACACCTCGGGCACGACAGGCGATCCGAAAGGCGTCCTCTATAGCCATCGCTCGAACGTGCTGCACGCCATGATTGCGGCGATGCCCGATGCGATGGGCCTCTCCTCGCGCGACACCATACTGCCGGTTGTGCCGATGTTCCACGCCAACGCCTGGGGCCTCGGCCAGAGCGGCCCGATGATCGGCGCCAAGCTGGTCATGCCTGGCTGCAAGATGGACGGCGCCTCGATCTATGAATTGCTCGACACGGAAAAGGTGACGTTCAGCGCCGCCGTGCCGACAGTGTGGTTGATGCTGCTCCAGTACCTGGAGGAGACCGGCAAGAAACTTCCCTATCTGAACAAGGTCGTTATCGGCGGCTCATCCTGCCCGCGTGCGATCACGGCAAAGTTCCAGGGCAATTACGATGTTGAGGTCATCCATGCATGGGGCATGACCGAAATGTCGCCGCTCGGCACGCTGTGTACCTTGAAGCCGGGCTATGCCGGGCTTGAGGGCGAAGCCCGGCTCGACGTCCAGAGCAAGCAGGGTTTTCCACCTTTCGGGGTCGAAATGAAGGTCACCGACGACGACGACAAGGAACTGCCTTGGGACGGCAGGACATTCGGGCGGCTGAAGGTCCGCGGACCGGCCGTCGCGCGTGCCTATTATAGCGGCATCGGATCCGAACAGTTCGATGAAGAAGGCTGGTTCGATACCGGTGATGTCGCCCATATCGACCCAGGCGGCTACATGCAGATCACCGATCGCGCCAAGGACGTCATCAAGTCGGGCGGTGAATGGATCTCGACCATAGAGCTTGAGAATCTCGCTATCGGTCATCCGGATGTGGCGGAGGCGGCCGCCATCGGCATCCAACATTCGAAATGGGGCGAACGGCCGTTGCTTGTCGTCGTCCGCAAGCCGGGCCGGGAGCCGACCAAGACGGATATCCTCGCCTTCATGGACGGCAAGGTGGCGAAGTGGTGGATGCCGGATGACGTCGCCTTCGTCGGCGAAATTCCCCACACCGCTACCGGCAAGATCCAGAAGACAACCTTGCGCCGGCAGTTCAGGGACTATCGCCTGCCGACGGACTGACTGACATGACGTCTTTCGCCTTCAAGCCGCCGTTGAACGGCTTAAGCGCCGGTTCGGGGTGAAGCAGTGCTGAAAATGATGAAAACTCCCGAGCGACAGACGTCGAGGGCGGCCGGCTGGTCGCGGCGGACAGGCGCTTTTTCGGCGGTCCTTCTGCTGACCGTTCTCGTCGGCCACCGCTATCAGCTTGTTGAAACGCCGGCTTTCCTTTGGGTGCTCGGCATTGTCGCGCTGCTTGCCGCCTTTGCGCTGTTGTTCGCCGGATTTGCGTTTTCGAGACTGTGGAATTTCGGCGACCGTGGCGGTCGCGATCTCACCGTCGGCACGGTGCTGGCACTGCTGGTGCTTGTTCCTTTTGGCATTGCCGCCTATTGGGCAGCGACTTCTCCGCCGCTCAGGGACATCTCGACGGATTTCGACGATCCGCCGGTGCTCGACACCAGCACCCGGACCGGGGATATGAACGCGCTTTCGCCGCCGACCCCGGGCGAGCGGCGCCTGCAGACCGAGACCTATCCGCTGGTCACCGGACGCAGCTACAATCTGCCTTTCGATCGGGTCCTGGAAGCCGTCGAAACCGTGCTCGGTCGTCGGGACTGGCAGCTTGCGGCGCAGTTTCCCCGTGCGATCGGGCAAAGCGAGGTGACGATCAACGCCCTGGCCAGGAGCTTCATCCTCAGCCTTCCCGCCGACGTCGCCATCCGTGTGACCGACGATGGCGATGCGGTCATCGTCGACATGCGTTCGGCCTCGCGTTACGGCCGCTACGACCTTGGCGACAATGCGGCCCGCATCGTGGATTTCCTGGCCGAGCTGGATCAGGAAGTCGCCGGCCAGGTCGGCACGGCCCCGGCCGAGTGACGTCCAGAGCATTTTTACAGCCAAAGCGGAATCGCTTTGACGCCACAGAAATGCGGCTAATACAATCAGTGGTTGAGTATCCGAACAGGCTATTCGGCCGGTTCGAATTCACCCTTGAGCAAAATTGTCTCCACCGGCCCAAGCGGATTGATGATCCGGCTCTCCAGGACTTCGACAAGCTTGCGTCCGACAGCCGCCATATCGACGGAATGAACTTCGATCTTTGCCGGCAGGAAGCGTGCCAGCCGTGTGCTGTCACGCGTGACGATGTGGACGTCGCTCCCCGGCGCAAGACCTCTTTTGCCAAGAGCGTGCAGCGCCCCCAGAAGGCCCAGTTCGTTGGCGCATGCCAGGCCTGTCGGCGGATCTGAGCAAGCCAGCAAGCGATCGAACCAGGCTGCGCTCGATTCCATGGTGAACATGCCATGACCGATCAGCGCTTGGTCGATCGGAATGCCGGCCTCGGCCATTGCCCTTGCATAGCCGGAAAGACGCTTGGCGCTTCCCTGATCCTCCGGAACCAGAAGTTGCAGTGCAATGCGTCGGCAGCCCTTGTCCATGAGCCGTCGGGTTGCCTCGTAGGCAATCTGTTCATTGTCGACATCGACATACGGATACGCGGTATCCAGGTCGGTTCTTCCAAACGCGACGAATGGCATGCGTTGATCCAGCAGCAGCTTGACGCGCGGATCACCCGACACCAGGCGCGTGATGATCAGTCCGTCCGTGCTGCGCGCCTGAAGCTGCCGCTGCACGCTCTCGACGGGATCGTCGTCGGGCGTGGTGGAATAGATGGACAGACTATAACCGGCTTTTCGCGCCGCCAGCGTCATGCCTTCGATCAAAGGCAGCTTCAACAGATCGGAGAGATGGTCTCGGGTCTCCATCGGCAGCACTGCCGTCAGCGTCAGCGTTCGACCGGTTTTGAGCGCACGACCATGATGGTTTGGCAGATAGCCGACCCGCTTGGCCGCCTCCTTGACGCGGGCTATGGTCGAGGGCTGCACTTCCGGCCCATCCTTCAGAGCGCGGGACACCGTGGTCACCGAGAGGGAAAGTTCCGCCGCGATCTGCTTTAGATTGGCCATTGTTCGCCCGACTTCATTTGCGAAAGCGCCGGCTGACTTGCTGACCGCCATAACGTTACCGGATTCGACATCCCGGTCAATCCGAACGCCCGTGGCAAGCAGCTTGACTCCTGCGTATTCAGATGCAATCGTAACGTTACGATTACAAATAAATAGCCATTTCAGGCAATATTTGATCAAGTTGGGGAGGAGAACCTATGTCCTGGCTGCGCATTTCCTTAACAGCATTCACCATCTCGGCTGCCTTGCCCGTCCATGCGCAAACACTCACCATCACGACCGCAGGCGGCGATTATGGCAACGCCATGAAAGAGGCCATGTGGGACCCTGCTGCACAAGAGCTTGGCCATGATGTTCGCGAGGAGACGCTGAGCGACGGCCTGGCCGCCTTGAAGATGCAGGTCACCTCGGGGGCAGTTGCGACCGACATTATCCACCTCGGCTCGCCGGAAGGCGCCCAGGCCGCCGCTCAGTCGCTGCTGGAGCCGCTCGACTACGAGATCATCGATGCCAAATCCGTGCCGGAGGGTGCCGCGTCCGACTACTGCTATCCGTTCGATTCCTATGGCACCGTCCTGTCGTGGAACACCAAGACCTATGGCGACAACCCGCCGAAGACCTGGGCCGAGTTCTGGGACGTTGCCAAATTCCCGGGCCGCCGCGCGTTGCGCGCCAATGCGCAGGACTCGATCGAGATCGCGCTTCTCTCCGATGGCGTGGCGCCGGCGGACGTCTATTCCGTGCTCAGCACGCCGGAAGGGCTGGAGCGCGCCATCAAGCGGCTTGAAGCGATCAAACCGGATGTCGCCGTGTGGTGGACCTCGGGAGCCCAGTCCGCGCAGCTGCTGAAGGATGGTGAGGCGGATCTGGTCGTTACCTGGAACGGACGCGCAGAGACTGTTAAAAAAGATGGCGGCGCGGCTGACTACACGTTCAAGGGTTCGGTCATCGGCACGGACTGCCTTGGGGTGCCGAAGGGCGCGCCGAACAAGGAAGCCGCCATGAAGCTCATCGCAGCGATGACGCAGCCGGCGCGTGTTGCGAAGCTGACCGATTTCATCGCCTATGGCCCGGTCAATCCTGCGGCCTATGAGGGTGGCCTGATTCCCGAGGACCGTCTGAAGACGCTTGCGACGGCGCCTGAAAATGCCGGCACTTCGGTGTTTTCCAATTCGGAATGGTGGGTCAAGAACGGCGAGGCTGCCCAACAAGCCTTCGATGAGATGATGGCCCGCTGAGTCTCGGCTGACAAGGCTGGAGCAGATGATGACGTCGCTCCCGATCACCATCGACAGCGTCAGCAAGGCTTACGGGTCCTACGTCGCGCTGGATGATGTTTCGCTCGACATTCAAGCTGGCGAGTTCCTCACGCTGCTGGGGCCATCGGGATCGGGCAAGACCACGCTGCTCATGGCTCTGGCCGGTTTTGTTCGGCCGGATTCCGGCAAGCTGTTGTTGAGCGATCGCGACATCACCCGTCTGGCGCCCAACAAACGCGACATCGGCATCGTATTCCAGAATTACGCCTTGTTTCCCCACATGAACGTCCTGGCGAATGTCGCGTATCCGCTGGCGCTGCGCAAGACGCCGAGAGCGGAGGCGCGTCAGCGGGCGCTTGCCACCTTGGCCCGCGTCAAGCTGGATGGCCTGGCGGAGCGCAATGTTGCCGCACTGTCCGGCGGCCAGCGCCAACGGGTGGCGTTGGCGCGGGCTATCGTCTTCGAGCCGCGTGTGATGCTGATGGATGAGCCGCTGTCGGCGCTCGACAAGAATCTGCGCGAAACCATGCAGTACGAGATCCGGCGTCTGCACAATGACCTGGGGATCACCACAATCTATGTGACTCACGACCAGCGCGAAGCGCTGATCATGTCCGACCGGATTGCGGTGATGAATTTTGGCCGCATCCAGCAGATCGATACGCCGCAGCGGATCTATGATCGTCCATCGACCCGCTTCGTCGCCGAGTTCATGGGCGAGGCAAACATTGTGGCGCCGGGCTCGGTGCGCAGGATCGACGGTGCCGAAGCGTCACGCGAAACCCTGATGATACGCGCCGAAAGCTTCCATCTTGACGCGAAGCTCGCCGGGGCAGACGCAGTGGCTCTCGAAGGCATACTGCGCGCCAAGGCGTTCCGCGGCGAGAACTGGCTTTTGACGCTGGCGCTTGACGGTGGCCAGGAGGTTCTTGTCTGCATTCCGGCGGCGCTGGCCGGCGGCTGCGCCGAGCTTGCCGCCGGTCAGCGGATGGCCGCCTATGCACCAGCAGCGAAGGTTCACGCGATACCGGGAGCGCTGGCGTGACCGCCACCGTGGATCCAGCGCTGCTGGCGGATGCGCGACGCGAGCGGCGTTTCTTCCTTTCGCTTTCGCTGCCGGCGCTGTTCATCGTTGGACTGGCGGCGATATTGCCCATCCTTTGGATCATCCGGCAATCTTTCCTGACCACAGGCGGTGAGTACACTGTCGGCAACTACGCCAAAGTGCTTTCGAGCGGACTGACATGGTCGGCGCTCGTCACCACCCTCGAACTGTCGCTCGGCACGCTGGCGATCTGCATTCTTCTGGGCATCCCGCTGGCACTCGCCTTGGCCAGCGCCAGGCCAAGGGTGGCCAACGTGCTGATGGCCTTCGTCATGCTGCCGCTGTGGACCGCTATCCTGGTGCGCACCTATGGCTGGCTCGTGCTGTTGCGGCGTGATGGCCTGATCAACGCGGCCTTGACTGGTTCGGGCCTGACGGCGGAGCCTTTGCCGCTGGTCTACAACTTCACCGGGACGCTGATCGGCATGGTTCACTACATGCTGCCGATCTTTCTGCTGCCGGTTTATGCCGCGATGCGCGATATCGACCCAAACCTCGTTCGCGCGGCAGCGAGCATGGGAGCCACGCTCGGGCAGGTCATCCGCACCGTCATAATGCCGCTTTCGGCCGGCGGCATCTTCTCGGGTTCGGTCATCGTCCTCATCTATTCCATCGGTTTTTTCATCACGCCGGCGGTGCTTGGCGGCGGCAAGGTAAATCCTCTCTCCACCCGGATCGAGCGTGCGCTATCGACCTTTCAGGATTGGGGGTCGGCGAGCGTCCTGGGCATTCTGCTCCTCGTTCTCATGGCGCTGATCGGTGTGATGCTGCTGGCGGCACGCCGCCTGCTGGCCCAGAACGCAGCGGCAGCCTCCCATGCTTGAAGCCTATCCGCACAACCGGCTCGCCCGCATCGTCCTGTGGAGCTTTGCTGCTCTGGTCATGGCATTTCTGATGTTGCCGACGCTGGTCGTGGTGCCGCTTTCGTTTTCGGCGTCTAACCTCCTCGAGTTTCCGCCGCACGCCTACTCGTTGCGCTGGTACGAGAATTTTTTCGGCTCGGCGACGTGGATGGCAGCGCTCAGGACGAGCCTGATCCTCGGGACATTGACGGCGCTGATCGCGGCGCCTTTTGCGCTGCTCGCCTGCATCTCGATGAATCGGCTGGGCGGCAAGACCGCAGCTTCCATCCAGAGCATCCTGCTCACCCCTTCGATCACCCCGGGAATCCTGCTGGCGATCGGCCTCTTCTTTGTGCTGGCGGCGCAACGCCTGGTCGGAACGCTGTTCGGTGTGCTGGTCGGACATGTGGTGCTGGCCGTACCGGTGGCGTGCATCGTGTTGCTGCCCGCGCTGGCTCGCTTCGACTGGAACCAGGTTCAGGCGGCGCGCAGCCTCGGCGCGGACTGGGCCAGGGCAATTGGCGGAATAATCGTTCCGCAACTTCGGCTCAGCCTGTTG
Source organism: Mesorhizobium sp. WSM4817 (assembly GCF_055811135.1). NCBI lineage: Bacteria > Pseudomonadati > Pseudomonadota > Alphaproteobacteria > Hyphomicrobiales > Phyllobacteriaceae > Mesorhizobium > Mesorhizobium sp. WSM4817. The sequence goes on from NZ_JBVVQQ010000027.1 coordinate 66,128, forward strand.
TCGGCGACACTGATGGCGTTCCTGACGTCGCTCGACGAGTCCGTGATTTCGATCTTCGTGGCAAGTGGTCGCAACAGCACGATGCCGAAGCTCATGTTCATCTCGCTGCGCGATCAGATCGATCCGACCATTGCGGCGATCTCGACATTGTGGACCGCCATTGTTGTGGTCGTCGTCGTGATCGTCGCCCTTCGCCAAAAATCCTGACCGAGCCAAAAATCCTGACCGAGTTGGAAGCATGCCCCAAAATCATCACGCGGCCGGTGCTCCGGCGGACCGATCGACTGACATACCTCAGGTAGGCTTGGCCATCATCACCGGGTCGGCAAACTGGGGGCTTGCCTTCCCGGAAGATATCGGCTTCGAGGGCGTGCGCACGCTGCGGCGCGACATGAGTTTTGAAACGCCTTTCGGACGTTCCGACAACTGGAAGTTGCTCGAGTTCGATGCCTCGATTTCAGCCGAAGGCAGAGCAAAGCGGGCGTTGTGCATGTATTCGCACGGCAATCCCCGCGACCATATCGACCATTCCTGCCATCGCCGCGCGTTCTGGGTGTTGATGCAAGCGGGGGTGCGGCAAGTCCTCGCCTGCTCGACCGTTGGCGCCGTCAACAAGGCGATCCAGCCCGGCGACATGGTGGTGCCCGCCGATATCATCGAACTGACGCAGACCCCGTTTTCACTGCTTCCGGACCGCCAGAGTTTTGACTGTTCGGGCAAGCAGATCGTATGTCCAAGATGTGCGGCGGTTCTGGCCGAGACGGCCCGCCGCCATTGGCCGGCCGAATGCCGCGTTCATGGCATCGAACAGCAACTGGTGGCTGCCCATTGTTATGGGCCGCGGCTGACAACCCCGGCCGAAGCCTTGGCCTATCGCGGCATGGGGGCGGACGTGCTCAATCATTCCATCGCCCCCGAGGCGACCTTGGCGCGCGAGATCGGCGCCTGCTTCGTGCCCTGTGCGTTCGTCACGGCGGGCTTTAACGACTATATGGACCGCAACCGCCAGAAATTGCTGCAGGAGGACGTGCTGCCCAATCTCTCGATGACAGCCTCGCTTGTCGCGCTGGAGACCGCCGCGCGACTTCCGGTCAATCCGCAATGCTCTTGCCAGGGTCTGAAGTCGCCTCAACCGGAAGAGCGTTCCAGCCGGTTCTGAGCTTTCAGGAGCGGAGTGCGCGTTCTGGCGGGAGCTTAGCCAGGCAGGCTGAAAATGCCGTCGATGTCAGGGTCGCCGTCGGTGCTCGCCAGGCCGCGCCCCACCAGGTCCTCGAGATGGGCAAGCACCGACAGCGCGGCCGCGCCGTGCAGGCGCGGGTCGGTATCCCGATAGATCGCCGCGACCATCTCCTTGATCGTCCGGTCGCCGCTTCTGATCCGCTCCAGGATCGCTTGCTCGCGCATCCTGCGATGCGTCTTCAACGCGCGCATGAAGCTGCGCGGCGCCGTCACCGGCCCGCCATGGCCGGGCAGCAGCAGGCGGTCGTCGCGCTCGATCAGCCGATCCAGCGAGGCCATATAGTCGGCCATGGCGCCGTCCGGCGGCGCAACGATGGAGGTCGCCCAGGCCATGACATGATCGGCCGAGAACAGGGTACCGGTTCCTTCCAGCGCAAAGGCTGCATGATTGGCGGTATGGCCCGGGGTCGGCACCGTTCTGATCGCCCAGCCGTCGCCGTCGACCACCATATCGTCGGCAAGCGCGATATCCGGATTGAAGGCGGTGTCGGCGCTGGCGTCGAGCGGGTTGATTTCGCCTATGCGCAGCGGCCTCGCCGGCCGATGCGGACCCTCGGCCAGGACAATCGCACCGGTGTGCTGCTTCAACCGCGCTGCCAGCGGAGAATGGTCGCGATGCGTGTGGCTGACGAAAATGTGGCTGACCGGCCTGTCTGCGATCACCTCGAGCAGTGTCTTGAGATGCGCCTCGTCATCCGGCCCGGGATCGACCACCGCCAGCGTCTCGCGCCCGACGATGTAGCTGTTGGTGCCGTAGAATGTGAACGGGCTGGGATTTTTCGCGGTGATCCGAACCACGTCAGGCGCAACCTTCACGCCCTGGCCGTAGGCCGGGTCGAAGTCTGTGTCGAATTTCAGCGCCATGGCAGTTCAGCCCTGTTCCAGAGGCGGCAAAACCGATGTCGGCAAAACCGATTGCCGCATAACACGGAAGCCAATATAGGAAAACGCAAGGCCGCGATCTGCGGCAGTCCGCAATGAGGAAGACCATGGCAATTGCAACGACGCCGCTTGTTTCTCTCGCTCTGCCTGAAAAGGGCGCGGCCCGCCTGGCGACGCAGCTTTTACTGGCGATCGTTGGAACACTGGTGCTGACCTTGTCGGCCAAGACCAGGGTTTTGCTCGGACCGGTCGACATCTCGATGCAGACCCTGGCCGTGTTCCTGATATCAGCTGCATTCGGCATGCGCCTCGGCGTCGCCACGCTGCTTCTCTACATGGCGGAGGGCGCGATGGGCTTGCCGGTCTTCCAGGGCACGCCGGAAAAGGGCATCGGCCTTGCCTACATGCTCGGCTCGACCGGCGGCTATCTTGCCGGCTTCGTGGTCATGGCGGCGATCGTTGGCTGGGCCGCCGATCGTGGCTGGGATCGCCATCCGGTCAAGCTTTTCAACGCGATGCTGGTTGCCGAAATCGTCATGATGGCGATGGGCTTTGCCTGGCTGGCGCTGCTCATCGGCCCGGAAAAGTCATGGCAGTTCGGCGTCGTGCCGTTCATCGTCGGCGATCTGATCAAGGTCGGCCTGGCGGCGAGCCTTGTGCCGGCCGTCTGGTCGCTGCTCAAACGCTCCTGAACTCTGGTCGACAGATCGGGCGCGGCACTGATCGAGCACGCAACCACAGATCGTGGAATGGGTCCCGTTTCAGCGACGGCCTGCCTCGAGTTCTCGTCAAAGCAAGCCGCCGCCAAGCGGTCGGTAACGCTTTGCTAACGATAACCGTCACACAATGTTCAAATCGACTGATTAAGCACCAGAAGAGCCAGCGGTTCGTCGCGAGTCAGCGTAACCAGGCAGCTACATATCGACGCAATTGCTCGATACCGCTGCTGGATAGCTAAACAAGAAATCGGCGCGATGACTATTAGGCGCAGCTAAAGTAGTGGACAATTAACAGGATTCGACCAATCGCCTTGATTCTCGCGACATGGTTGCTTGCTGGTGTCTTCACGCTGTCGTAACGCTTGCCCCGACCGTGCCAAGACCGCCGAGAAGGATACTTGTGATCAGCCCGGAAAAAACAACTGTTAAGGCGACTGTATTGCCGCAGCGGCCCGCAACCGGCATCGCAGCACGCTGGTATGCCGCCAGCGTTTTTCCGGGAAAAGAAGACGTCGCCGAACGGCATCTCCGGATACAGGGTTTTCGCCCGTTTATACCTCGCTGCGAGAGGACCATTCGTCATGCCCGGCGCGTCGAGACGCGACCGGCAGCCTATTTTCCAGGTTACATGTTCATCGCCCTCGATGTCGCGCTGCAGCGGTGGCGCTCGGTCAACGGGACGTTCGGTGTGCGCTCCCTCATCATGCAGGGCGAGCGGCCATTGCCGGTCCCGTCGGGGCTGGTGGAGCGGTTCATTGCCCTGACCGACAAGGACGGCTTGCTTGATTTCAGTGGAGGCCTTACTGCGGGCGCTTCGGTTCGGATTCTTTCGGGCCCTTTCGCGGAGATGATCGGTCGCCTTGACCGGCTCGATCCGGCTGGAAGGGCCCGGGTTCTGGTTGCCATCATGAATGGCGAGATCCCTGTCGACCTGGATTCAAGGGAACTCGTCGCGATCGCGTAGCGCCACCATCAAGGCGGCGCGGTATGTAAATTGTTATGGTATCCGCTCTCGGGATTCACCCGGGAGTGCGGTAGCCGTCGGTTGGTAAGACTCGCGCTCTGCGAGATCGTCTCATCCGCGCCGATTGGGAGTACGTGGCATGCGAATAACAATGATTGGCGCCGGCTATGTCGGGCTTGTCTCGGGCGCCTGTTTCGCCGACTTTGGCCATCAGGTCTGCTGCATTGATCGCGATCCAGAAAAGCTTGCCATGCTCAAGGGCGGCAAGATACCAATCTATGAGCCAGGGCTCGAGGAACTTGTCACGACCAACGCTTTGCAAGGTCGCTTGCGTTTCGACGACAATCTGGCGGATGCGGTTTCTCAATCGGATGTCGTCTTCATTGCCGTGGGCACGCCGTCGCGACGTGGCGACGGTTTTGCCGATCTATCCTTTGTTTATGACGCGGCGGCCGAAGTAGGCCGGGCGCTGAAGGGATTTACGGTCGTTGTGACGAAATCAACGGTGCCTGTTGGTACTGGTGACGAGGTCGAGCGAATTATCCGCGAGCAGAATCCAGCGGCCGATTTTGCGGTGGTCTCCAATCCGGAATTTCTTCGCGAGGGATCGGCGATCGACGATTTCAAGCGACCTGATCGCATCATTGTCGGGACCGACTCCACAGCGGCCAAGGCAGTGATGGGCGAGGTCTACCGTCCGCTCTCGCTGAATGCCGCGCCGATTTTCTATACGAGCCGACGCACGGCGGAGCTTACCAAATATGCAGGGAATGCATTTTTGGCGATGAAGATCACCTTCATCAACGAAATTGCCGATCTCTGCGAGCGGTTGGGAGCCGATGTGCAGGACGTCGCGCGGGGCATCGGCATGGACAATCGCATCGGCGCAAAGTTTCTTCACGCCGGGCCGGGCTACGGCGGCTCCTGTTTCCCGAAAGATACGCTGGCGCTGGTCAAGACCGCGCAGGACGCGGCAAGTCCCATCCGGCTTATTGAAACGACGGTCTCGATAAACGACCAGCGTAAACGGGCAATGGCGCGCAAAGTGGTCGATGCCTGCGGGGGCTCGGTTCGCGGCAAGACCATTGGTGTCCTCGGCCTTACGTTCAAGCCAAACACCGACGACATGCGCGACGCCCCCTCATTAGCCATCATCCAGGCGCTGAAGGATGCGGGCGCTTCGATCAAGGCGTATGACCCGGTCGGCATGGAGCAGGCGCGCAAGCTGATCGAGGGCATTGAATTCGGGGACAGCGCCTACGCGGTAGCCGACGGCTCCCATGCGATAGTGATCGTCACCGAGTGGAATGCCTTTCGGTCATTGGATCTCAAGCGGCTCCGTGCGCTCATGGCGATGCCAGTGATGGTTGACCTTCGAAACGTTTACCGAGGTGAAGATGTCGTGAAGGAAGGCATAGCCTATTCGAGCGTTGGCCGAGAGCAGCATCTTGTCAAGTGAGCGTCAGTCGAGTTTGTTTACCGATCTGCCAGTGAGTGCTTGGCATTGAATGCTCCCATCATAAAGCCGCAGAGCCAGCGGCACTTGCTGCATCGGATCAGGTTTCAGCTTCTTGGTGGATTGGCTTTTGCAATTCTAACTCCGGCGCTAGTTAGAATGCTTATAAATACTGATATATTGTACTATTCAAACATTCAGATTACGATTTTCGCAGGCATGGTCGCTCATACTGTAGGTTTCTTTTTCTTTCGTCGAATAATCAATCTACCCGGCGTTGCGGCTGCCGGCTATATTATGCCCACCTTTGCCATGTCCTACGGACTTGTATATTTGGGAATTTTCCTGTTCCGAATTGACTATAGCGCGTTCCAGGCAGCCGGCAGTTTGACGCTGTCGATCTTCTGGTATTTCGGTTTGAGCGTCCTGAGCCGGCGCCTGGATCCGTACAGTCTCGCCGTGGTTCCAGGCGGGGCTGTCAGTCGTCTTGAAGAGATTGGCGGCGTGAATTGGCATTGGCTCGGTTCCCCCGAAACTATCATTGACCGCGTAAGCGGCGTTGTTGCCGACCTTCGTGCCGAGCTATCCGACGATTGGGAGCGCTATATAGCTGACCAGGCTCTCGCAGGCGTTCCTGTCTATCACGTCAAGCAGATCAGTGAATCGTTGACGGGTCGCGTCGAAATCGAGCATTTGTCCGAAAACACGTTGGGTTCGCTTAACCCCAATCAGGCCTATATCAAGATCAAGCAGGTGATCGATTGGGTGACCGCGGTGTTGGTCCTGATCATTCTGGCGCCGTTCTTGTTGTTGGTTGCGCTGATGATCAGGCTGGAATCTTGTGGACCCGCCATATTTCGCCAGGAGCGCCTAGGCTACGGCGGAAAATCATTTACGGTCTATAAATTCCGGACGATGACGGTCAGTGCACCTGAGGCGGCAAACGTTCGCAGTCTCGCCGTCACCAGGCCGGGCGACAGCAGGATTACCCGGCTCGGCCGCTTCCTTCGCAGGAGCCGAATTGACGAACTGCCGCAGTTGATAAATATCGTTCGCTCGGAAATGAGCTGGATTGGACCTCGCCCCGAAGCAACGGTGTTGACTTCTCACTATTCGGTGGCGCTGCCGTTCTATCGCTACCGAAATATCGTTCGTCCAGGAATTTCAGGGTGGGCCCAGGTGAATCAGGGATACGTGTCGGACGACGACGATGAGATCGAGAAGCTGCACTATGATTTCTATTACATCAAGAATTTCTCCCCATGGCTCGATATCGTTATCGTGCTAAGGACCCTAAAAACGATGCTAAGCGGGTTTGGGTCCCGATAATAGCCAAGTTGAATTCAGCCTGGTTGCATTTGGTCGAACGCTGCACCGTTTGACTGGAGAATGCTAATCGTTGTGTTTCTAAAGCCGCCGAAGGGAACGAAATGAGCCGAAAAACCGCACTCATTACCGGCATCACCGGCCAGGATGGTGCCTATCTGGCCGAACTCCTTCTAGCGAAGGGCTATGAAGTCCACGGCATCAAGCGGCGTTCCTCGTCGTTCAACACCGGTCGCATCGATAATCTCTACCAGGATCCGCATGAGAAGGACGTAAGGCTGTCGCTGCATTATGGCGACATGACCGACGCCACCAACCTCATCCGTATCGTCCAGGAGGTGCAGCCAGACGAGATCTACAATCTCGCCGCACAATCGCATGTCCAGGTGAGCTTCGAGACCGCGGAATATACCGCGAATGCCGACGCGATCGGCACATTGCGGCTCCTCGAAGCAGTCCGGCTGCTTGGCCTGACAAAAAAGACGCGTTTTTATCAGGCCTCGACTTCCGAGCTCTACGGCAAGGTGCAGGAAATCCCGCAGCGGGAGACGACGCCTTTCTATCCTCGGTCGCCCTATGCGGCGGCAAAGATCTATGCCTACTGGATCACCGTGAATTACCGCGAAGCTTACGATATTCATGCGTCCAACGGCATCCTGTTCAATCACGAAAGCCCGATGCGTGGCGAGACCTTCGTTACTCGCAAGATTACCCGCGCGGCTGCCGCAATCAGCCTCGGTCTTCAGGACAAGCTCTACCTCGGCAACCTGTCGGCTGAACGGGATTGGGGCCATGCCCGCGATTACGTCGAAGGCATGTGGCGAATTCTTCAGCATGACGTGCCCGACGACTACGTTCTTGCAACCGGGGTGAAGAACTCGGTCCGCCGCTTTGTCGAGCTTGCATTCAGCGAGGTCGGGATCGAGATCGAGTGGGTCGGTACCGGCGTCGACGAAAAAGGCATCGACGCGAAATCGGGCGCCGTTCTGATCGAGGTGGATCCGCGCTATTTCAGGCCGACCGAAGTAGAGGTGCTGATCGGCGACGCCTCGAAGGCGGAGCGCGTTCTCGGGTGGAAGGCGACGACGTCGCTCGCCACGATGGTCCAGGAAATGGTTCAGTCCGACCTCGAAACGGTAAGACGGGAATCCGAACACCGGCGCCTGGACGAGGATCGCATTCGCGTTGCAGCACAGTAAGCAACGTTGGACCGCTTCAACATGAAAATCTCGGTCTTGACGGTCTGCCGGAATTCAGCGGCAACGATCAGGCACACACTTGACAGTTTTTTTGCCCAAGATCATGAGGCCAAGGAGTTGGTCGTTGTCGACGGAGCCTCGACCGACGAAACGCTCGCGATCGTTCGTTCCTATGCCAGGCAAGGGCTACAGATCATCAGCGAGCCTGACCGAGGCATGTATGACGCTCTGAACAAGGGGCTTGCGCTTTGCACGGGCGAAGTAATCGGGGCTCTTAACGCGGACGACGCGTTCCATGACGCTTCCGCGCTCGGCTCGATCAGCGAGGCGCTTGCCGAAAACGACATTGTCCACGGGCACCTCGACTTCGTTGATAACCATGAAAGCAAGCGGGTGGTTCGCCGCTGGCGGGCGGAGCCAAGGCCTCAAAATGGGTTCCGTACGGGCTGGATGCCTGCTCACCCTACCTTCTATGTTCGACGCGCCGTTGCGGAAAAGATCGGGCCGTTCGATCTGACGCTCAGAGTCTCCTCAGACTACGACTGGATGCTGCGGGCCGTCGAGCTTCATGGCTTCAGGGTTGCGACCGTGGATCAGGTCCTGGTCGACATGATGTTAGGAGGCGCAAGCACAAGAAGCCTGCGTTCACACATCGGGCACAATCTGGAAGCGCTGCGCTCTCGACGCCGTTGGCTTGGGTCAGGCCCGGTCGATTACGCGCTTGTGGCGAAGCCGGCGCGGAAAATCAGTCAGTTCGTTTTCGGTCGGCGAGGTTAGACCACACAATATAGGCCCTGAAACCTTTTACCTGTTGGGCGAGCGTGCTTGGATGGGCATCAAGGTATGGTGGAGCACATCACTGATGGAACGCAACACCATCCGTGAGCAAGACCCGTTTAGAAAGGGGAGACGGTGGTTCTCACGAGGTTTATTGGCTGGAACAGGAACGCCGCAGCGTGGCTCGAACGCCGCTTTCCCAGAATTTTCGGCGCGCCATCTTACAAAGCGGAGTTGGAGCGTCGTATCGCTAACGACATTGCGCGCCTAGGCCCGTCGGCGATCCTCGAGGTCGGCGGGATTGATCGGCCGCTTCTGCGGCGGGGTAGGGGCTTCACCTATATCGGTTTGGACATCGAAGAAAAACCCGATTGCTATCGCATCTATGATCGCTTTGTTGTCCAGTCGATCGAGCAACCAATTGATGTCCAGGCAGACATGCTTATTTCGATCACGCTGATGGAGCATGTGCCGGACAACAAATCGGCAGCACGCGCAATGTTTCTAGCGCTACGGCCGGGCGGCGTGATGCACCACTACATTCCGTCGAAATGGCATCCTTATTCGGTAGCGCTGCGGCTCGTCGGGCCGGCCCTTCAAAAATGGCTGATCCCGCACCTGCGGCCGTCGGCCGTCGGCGTTACTGGCTATCCGGCATTTTTCGACCGTTGCTCTCCTCCGGAGATGGCGGAGTTGTTCCGCAGTAAAGGGTTCGAGCAGGTCGCGGTCATGTCATTTTACCGCGCGAGCGACTATTTCGCTTTCTTCCTCCCTGCATACCTTTCCGTCGTTTTGTTCGAGAATCTTTGCGCAGCCCTGAACTGGCGCCTTTTCTGTTCCGGCTTTGTTATCAGCGCTGTAAAGCCCACCGACCAGAGGTCTGACTCTGAGGCTGGGACGCGTTTTCGCCGATAACCGAACTGTGAGAGTAGAAGAACTTCGAATTGAGAATGAAAAGAAATCTTAGGTGTACAGAGCAAAATGGCGAACCGGCTCTCGTCTATGCAGTCGCCCCTGCGGGGCATCGCCAAGCCTATCTTGACCTTTTTTCGCCTCTTTTTGGCCTTCGCCCTGTAACTGGTCCCATCGGGTATAGGCTGTGGATCAAAATGGTCAAAGTACCGAGACTCTTGTTTGCCACGGTCGATGATGGCTATTTTTGCTTTATTTTGGTCGCAATAACCAGGTCGTTTCTTGGTCGGCGCACCGCAGGGCTGTTTCTTCGGCCAAACCAATGCTTTGAACCGAGCAAGTTTGTCCATAGACTGAAGAAATGGATGTTCATTGCAGCAAGAAGGCTCCTCCCCAGTGTTTCACTTTTTACCATCTTGCCGTTCAGTTTTGAACCACGGTTCGAGAAGATAGCTCGATCATGGGTCCACGACCCTCAGATGTGGGATATGCACAACGGCAATGGAATAATTGAACCGCCAAAAAGTGACTTGTCTCAACTGATAAAAGAGCAGGCAGGCAGTCGGTCTGTACTTTGTTACGTTGGGAGCGGGAAGCTTGACAAGGGATTTGCGTTTTTAGCGGAAATTCTTTCGAAGTATCCGTCTATCTCTGAGAAAGTCCTTGTTGTATGTGCCGGCCGGGTGGATGTGCAATGCCGGAACTCCGCAGAGAAACTTGTTTCTGCTGGCGGCATGTGTTTGGATCGATTTGTTACCGACGATGAATTGGCCAGTCTTTATGGGGTCGCGGACTATGTATGGTGTTGCTACGACCCTAGCTACGATCAGGCATCCGGGATTTTTGGCCGGTGCATTCAGTTCGGGGTAAGTCCGGTAATTCGAGCCGGATCATTGCTCGAGCGCTACACCGATGAGAACGGGGTACAGCCGATCCGGCTCACCTACGGCGATGTAGATATGGCGAGTGCGCAAATCATGAATCTGCCCGAGCGCGCCGGCAAAGCAGCGCGCCCACAGGAACTCATCGGCGCATGGCGAGCAGACTTCATTCAGAAGATCAGCACAGCCTTGTAAGATAGAATTGAAATTATTTTTCCGGCAGTCAGACGATTGCTAAAAGAATGTTGTTGTAAGGTTAAATTAGGATGCTGAAGTCGCTTTCTCCAAAGATCAAGCAGGCCTTGCGCTTAGCAGGGCACAAAATTGGTGTAGATGTACGCGTCAACGGACCGGAACATCGAAATGATCTAAGGCTTCGCCATTTTCTCGAAACCCACAGCGTCGATACGGTGCTCGACGTGGGAGCCAACGTAGGCCAATTCGGACGTGAGCTTTTCGACACCGGCTACGCTGGCCGTGTCGTCTCGTTTGAACCTTTGCCGGAGGCGCATACACAGCTTGTTGCTGTCGCTCGCAAATCCAAACGGCAGTGGGAAGTGGCGCCACCGGTCGCGCTGTCCGACGAAAAAGGTACGGCGGAGTTTAACGTAGCGCATGCCATAAGCACCAGTTCGCTGTTGAAGCCGAGAGACTCACTCGTGTCGGCAACACCGGGCACACGGGTCAACAAAATGATCAAAGTACCTACCGATAGATTGGATGCGCTTGCCGATGCTCACAAGTTTGCAACCGGGCGGGTTCTGTTGAAGCTTGATGTGCAAGGCGCAGAAAAGCGTGCGTTGGTAGGCGCTGGTGATTTGCTCAGTCATTTCACCGGAATTTTGGTCGAGATGTCAATCGCTCCGCTGTATGAAGGGCAAGAAACCTTCGATGACCTGCATGCCATGATTTCCGGGCGCGGATTTGAGCTTTGGGATGTGTGTGCGGGTTATCGCAATCCCGGTACATTTCAGTTGAAACAGATGGATTTCTTATACTTCCGCACATCTTAGCCCCAGATCTGCCTGGCACCAACGCGGTGCTCGAGTTCCGGTAGCAACGTGCAGAGCCTTATGAATGCGAATCCGCCCTCACTTCCTGAGCTTAAATTCTATCGCCCGGACGGGTGGCAATGTTGTCGCCTGGTCCTTTGCGAAGGCTTCTCAGTGATCCAGCGCGATAGCCAGGCGCTGATCTCCAGAATACGTTCGGCCCTGCGTGACAATCGGCTGGTCAAGAATGCAGCCGTAGCGCTCGTGCAGCCGCTTGTCGCCATGGTTTGTTTGTTCGGTGCGTATCGAATTCTGACGCGCGCAGTCGGCATCGAAGGCGTCGGGCTTTGGTCTTTGTTGGTGGCAGGATCGCTGGTCGCTCGATTAGGGGATGTGAGTGGTTCGGGTGGACTGGCGAGATTTGCGGCAGTGGAGCTATCGAAGCCGAAACTTGAAAATGCTGTCGTCCGTTATATCAATACAGTGACTTTGACGTCGACCGCCTTCAATGGGTTTGCCGCAGTGCTATTGTGGATCGTGGCCGACTTTGTGATCGATCGGTTTGTTGCTCCTCGACACGTCGCTGATGCAAGAGCGCTGATGCCGTTTGCAATTATCGGGACGGTATTCCTGTCCCCGATCGCGGCAACTATCTGCTCGGCGATTGACGGAACTCAGCGCGTCGACCAGCGGGCGATCCTGGTGAGCGGCTCTTCAGTTGTCTTGTTACTAGCGTCATGGCTGCTTATCCCGAGGTATGGAGGCATTGGCTTTGGACTAGCCCAGATTCTGCAGCAGCTCATCGTTATAGTTTTCGGTTGGGCGGTGCTTCGCAGGCGTATCCCGCACCTCGGCTTGTTTCCAAATAGTTGGTCACTGTCCGTGTTCAGGGAAACGGTTGGCTTCGGTCTGCGCCTGCAGGCCAGTGGGCTGGCTGTCTTGCTGACTGAACCGCTTGCGAAGCTGATTATCAGTCAATGGGGTGGCCTGAGCTTCGTTGGCTATTACGAATTCGCCATTCGTTTCCTCAACCAGGTGCGCGGTTTGGTTGCGGCGGGCGCCCAGCCGCTCGTTGCGGCTGCGGCGGGTATCGGCAATGATGTATCGAAGCTCGACGCTATGCTGGACAAGTCAACCAAAGTAGCAATATTGGGCGGAATGTTTGTCTGTATTTCCGCAGTGGTGTTTTCCCCATTTTTCAGTTACCTTATGCTAGGTCAGGTTCGGCGGGAGTTTATATACGTCACTTGTATGATGGCCTTTGGATTCGGAGTAAATGTTCTAGCAATTCCGTCATTTCTTGTTGCCCTGGGCCGCGGCGTGATGCGCTGGAATTTGGCTAGCCAAATTCAGGCGGCTGTGGTGATCATCGTGCTTGGAGTGCCTCTCGGCCTGAAATTTGGCGGCTACGGTGTTGTTGCAAGCTTGGCTGCGGGACTGGTCTTTGGCAGCGCTCTAATTCTGGCAGGCAATGGTCATGCATTGAAGAATTTTTCAGTTATAAAGCGAAACGCAAAATGGATGTTAACGTCCGTTTTTTTTATGTTTTTAGTCTGCTGCTTAGGTGCTGCTCTGACTTTCGAGTTTGTCAATTGACCTTGATTTGCGTTTCAAGCCCCAGAGGACGCTACATGTTGATGGTGGGGAAGTATACGCTGAGCGTTTTGTGCGTTCTTTAAACTCCGTTCTTCGTCTGTCGCCGCATTTTCAGAGGGTTCCGTGTCTCACAAATTGAAAAAAGTCAAAAGAAGCTTGTCAGTAGTTTTGGCTCCCCTAATATATTCACTAGGAAGGGCCTTGAACAAGCCGAGCTTTGCGGCGTCTTCTATCAAGTTTGACGAATATTATTTGAGAGGATACTTTGAACTTGCCCGGATGAACGATCGGTCCGCTGAGGTGGTTACACCCCTTGTCACCTCCGCGCTCCTTTGTGCCTCTGTTGGAAACGATGGGGGGAAACTCATCAAGGAACTTGTCTCGGGTTCTCACTCGCAGTTGGTGCAGGACATAGTGTGCGTTCTGACCTGCGAGCAGAAGCGGGACGGATATTTCGTCGAGGTCGGTGTTGGTGACGGAGAGACGCTTTCCAATACGCTGTTACTCGAGCGAGATTTTGGGTGGCGCGGCATTCTGGCTGAGCCAGCGGATCGCTTTGAATCCGCTATCCGCGGTAAACGAAAAGCAATTCTCGATACGCGCGCCGTGACAGCCCAGAGCGGTGACACACTCGTGTTCGAAGAGGACGTTCATCTCGGGGAGCTGTCCGGCCTGGCAGGCGTCCGTGAGGCTAGAGGGGATCAAACGCTCCGGAAATACCAGGTCGATACGGTCACCATGGATGATCTCCTGGATCAGCATGGTGCACCTGAATACATCGATTATATTTCAATCGACACTGAAGGGTCAGAGCTACAGGTTCTCCAGGGCCTTTCGTTGAACCGGAGGAAAGTAGGGCTATTTACCATCGAGCATAATTTCAATCTGGAGAAGATGGCGGCGCTTAAAGCGAAACTCATACCCCTGGGGTACCGTCAGATCTTTCCGGAAATATCGAGCTTTGACATTTGGTTCGCCCACAGGGATCTTTCCTCAAAATACCTGTAACACTTCGGTTGTTGTTTATGGACGACATGAGTCACTATCCGATTTAGGATCACTCGGCCGTGGATTTATTCCGGAAGATATCCCCATACTGTAGCACAGGGTTCGATTGATCTTTGAGCGATCTCGGCGGTTCACGGTCGCCACGTGTCCGTCGTTGCTCTCCTTTGGAAATGTCAGCAAGGACTGTGCATGCGTATTTTTCAAAATTCTGGGCTTTCGACAAGCTATCGCTCCCGACTCGCTGGTCTTGTGGCGGGGATTCGTGGATTTGAGCAGCAAATGCAGTTGTTTCTGAATGACCGCTACGGGGCTGCACATATTCTCTCGCCGATATTTGAGGGTCGCCCGGAGGCATTCTTTACGAACGGCGACGATGATTCGCTGCAGCGGGCCTGGGCAAGCGAAAACGGGCTGGGCCAAGATACGCCACTGGCCGACATCCTTCTCGCCCAGATCGAACATCATAAGGCAGACATCTTCTACAATCTCGACCCATTTCGTTACGACGCATCTTTCGTGCGCCGCTTGCCGGGACATGTGAAGCGAAAGATTGCCTGGCGTGCCGCGCCGGGCAAGATTGATTTTTCAGGTTATGATCTTGTGCTTTGCAATTTCCCGTCAATGCGAAGGCTTTGGGAGGAGCAGGGCGCCAGGACGGCCCACTTCTTTCCCGCTCACGATCCGGAGCTCGATACCGTCGCTGCAAATCGGAGCAGGGACATCGATGTCCTTTTCTTCGGTGGCTACAGCCGCCATCACCAACGTCGGCGGCAGATCTTGGAAGCTGTCGCAAGTCTTTCCAGCCGCCACCGCGTTGTTTTCCATTTGGACCTGTCACGCTACACGCCGCTCGCCGAGACGCCGCTTGGCTGGTTCGGTCCTCTGAAATCTGTACGCCGCCCACGTGCGATCCGCAAAGTCAGCGAGCCCCCGGTGTTCGGGCGTGCGATGTATGAACAGCTTGGAAGAGCCAAGATTGTGGTCAACGCCTCGATCGACATGGCAGGCTCTGACCGTGGCAATATGCGCTGTTTCGAAACGATGGGAGCTGGAGCTCTGCTGGTCTCTGACTCCGGTAGCTATCCCGCACCGATGCGCGATGGGGAAACCATGGTCGTCTATGAACAGCCGCAGGACGCATTGGAAAGAATCGAGCGGCAGCTGGAGGAGGGAAGCTGGGACAGGATTGGGTGGGCCGGGAACCGCGCGATTCGTGAAGAATACAGTAAGAAACGCCAATATGAGCGGTTTCTTGAACTGGTCTAACGGGTTATCTGGACCCTCGTTCTCACCTGTCGCTCGATAACTGGACGAAACCTGAGGGGCGGACTTTAGGCGACGCGCATTAGCTGGCCGGCGCCAGCCCATTGTCTCGACTGAACGAGACATGGTATCGATGTAGCTGTTTCAACAGGTGCCGTCATCATCATGCATGTCAGCAAACCCGTTCCGATCCATAAGGATTTGTGGGCTTGGAGCTTTGCCTTGGCGATTGCCGGCTATCCGTTGGTCGGAATCGTAACATCTGTGATCGCAAGAGAAGATCAAGTCTTATCGATCGCCTTTCGCGCTCTGGTAATCGGCCTCTGTGGGCTGTCTTTTTTTTCAGACCGGCAGAAAGCTTGGCGGTCCGCCGACGCATGGCTATTTGTTTTTGCCGGACTTTATACAATGAAGCTTGGTATTGATGCCGGCTACGAAATAGATGGGGCATCGGACGCCCTTGTATTTGCCGTTCTCACTTCGATGGTGCCTGCGGCTCTTCTGGGTTTTTCAACAAACAAATGGTCGGAGATCAATGTAGCATGGGCACTCTTCATCGTCGGAGCGTTGAGCGTGCTGAGTATCATTTGGCTGCAGTATACTGGCTCCAATGCCGTGCGGCTTGACAACACCGAGCGAGTTACTCTCGATCGGTTAAATCCTATTTCCATAGGTCACGCCGGACTAACTACACTTATCGCATCATATACTCTGATAAGAGTTTGCCGAAGAAAAATAGCAAAAATCGCAATTGTTGCTGTAGTTGCCGCTTCGGTATTCGCCATTTATCTGGCAGCTGCTCGCGGTCCAGTTGTTGCCTTGGCATGCTGCATCGTTGTGCTTCCTATGCTCCGCCCTAAATTCACAACCATGATCCTGTGTCTGCTGTGTCTTGCGGTCGCGGTATTGGCGTTGGCGATCACGGACATAACGCCGTTGCTCGATAAGCTTAACTTGACGACGATTGGAGAAGACCGTTCGACAACAGATCGTCTAGAATCGGTTGCGCTATCGTGGCAACTTTTTCAGCAAAACCCGTTGTTTGGCTACGGAACGCAACTGCCTCTGTTCATGTATCCCCATAATATGTTCATGGAGATCCTTCAAGCCATGGGGCTTCTCGGTATGGCGATATTCATTCCGGTTTTCGTGAGGATAGCATCGGCGGTAAAATTCCTGGCCGACAAGCGCTTGGTGCTTCTGCCGCTTTTGACCACGCAAGCCATCGTAGGAGCGCAATTTTCTGGGTCGCTCTGGGGATCGGCGTTCCTTTGGACCATCATTACCGTCTTGATCTTCCGCTTCAATGCCATGAGGTCATTTGATTTGGGGGCACACCGAATTGGGATGCGGCGCTCATATGCCCAGTTTGGGGCACCCAGTAGGGTCGGGTAACCTGCCGTTCGACGCCGGGATGCGCCGGAATATAAGCCTGAAATACGATCACAGCCCGCTATGGAGCTTTGTCAAGCTCGTTCAGGAATCTCCGGGTAGCCTGCCACCACTCCGCCTTCTCATCCCATTTCGCTGGCCGATACGGCGAATTGCTACCGATAGTGCCCCATATAACGATTCCGTCGGCCAGCCTCCTGCAAGTATCCAGTTGGGTATACCAGAGGTCATCCGGCAGAAACGCAAGCGTATTATGAAACTGCGGCCACAGAAAGCAGTAGACTGGCTTTCCTTGTGAAATCCTTCGTGCTTCCCCGATGTTGGATTGCGCATAGGCTATCCAAGCGTCCTTGTCGCCGTAAAATGTGTACAGCGAGGGAAATAGCGCATCGACATAAGGGATGAGGGAGGAAGCGAGGTTGGTGTTTTGCTGCTTCCAGTCGTCCAGTGCAACGGCGCCCTGATGGCCGATTGCTCTCCAATGATCCCTGATCGGCAAGACAGCATAAAGTCCGAGCTTTACGCTCGGGTCTGCCTTTCTGAATGCGCTGAGCGTCTTCTGATATTTCGCGATGGACGATGCTTGATCCGGACCCTCAAGGGGCCAGCTTTCAACGTCGACATTGAGATATTCGTTACTCCTCGGCACTGCCAGCGCTTGCCGCACCTGGCCGGCGTCGGGAACATCTGGTCCCAGAACATGAGGGTCCACGATCGTAAGATGCTCGAACCCGAACGCCCGCAAATCGGGCCCGCCGGCAAACCGGATAGCTTCGAAAAGCCTGAACGGAGCGCGCTTTTCCGCCGTTGCGGGCCATGAGCAGGCTAGAAGGCAGATCACACAGAATATTGTCTTGAAAAACATGATGCTTATCCGATTCGCGAGTTGCGAATTTTACGCGGACGAAATTCGCGCGGTTTGAATTTTCGTGGGCCTGAACTTGACGAATTTTGAAAACGGTAGCTTAGCTTGACGTCTCGAACAACTTCCTGACTGAAGCGTGATAGACACTGGAAATTATCCGCTTGGGTGGTGGACGGGCGAAGCATGCAAGCCTATGACCGTACGCTGTCGCATTCGTCAAGCTGAGCCTTGGCGGCGGCTGTTGTCGGCGCGAAAGCGTTTGGCGGCAACATCGTACCGATTCTTGCCCTCGGGACGAATGACCAGTTCGGAACGGCTCCGGCACGACCGTAGCCACCGCCACCGACATCATCAACGCCTTGGTGGCCTCGGGATCCCCCCGAATTCTTGGAATACTCCCGATCAAGCCATTGTCGGGGTGGGATTCCAACTTCACCGGCGGGCGCACCCATGAGCCAATGGAACCGCTACCGATCGAGCGATGTCCCGATGGACGTAGACTTCGTCGGCGAAGCTCTCTTCTCCGACGGGCTGCATTCCAACGTCAATGGCAACGATCGTATGGCGCAGTTGGAGGTCGAGTTCTTTGCCAGCGCGTTCTAAGGTGACCCGTGCTCAGTTACTAAATAGCTCAGTTCTATTTTGAAAGGTCGCGAATCTGCCTAGCTGGATTGCCCGCAACGGTGGTAAAGGGCGCCACATCTTTCGTCACAACAGACGCGGCACCGACTACAGCACCCCTGCCGATTGTGACGCCTTTTAGGATCGTCACGCCCATGCCGATCCAAGCATTGTCGTCGATCGTTACCGGAGCGATGCCGACATCGGTCCAGTCCTTTTTGCCTTGGCGCCAGTCGGCCACATCCTTCGCGCGCTGCTTCCAGTCGAGAGAGTGCGAGTTGTGATCAACGATCGTCACATCCCAGGAGATGACGACGTCATTGCCGATGGTGATACCGGCCGCCGCGACCAAGTGGCTTTTGCCGATGAAGCAACCCCGGCCGATTGTGATGCTTGCTTCGGGCCGATCGAAGGAGAAGTGGCAGTTAAGAGTGGTACCTTCGCCTATCTCATGGCGGCCTTTGCGGGCCGTGCGGGCGCTCCGGATGCTCATCTTTGTGCCGGCACCGGCATTAATCCCTGCCAGGCGACAGAGAAAAGGCGGTACGAACGGCATCAATTCTCTCCGAGCGGTCTCTGCGCCGGTCTATCTTCAATAATGTGGTCTCCGTCGCAGAGGAAGAGGTGCCGCCAGTAGAAATGGGCGCAGAGATCTTCGAACTTTCCTCTTGCCTCTTCCTCGTCATTCGTCTGAAGCATCGCCATCGGGATTCTCCGATTGTCGATCACCTGGACTGAAAATCGCAGATCGGTTTTCTCTCTCGGTAAGTCCGTAGTCATCGGCTCGGCCATTCCTTAAAATCTAGTCGCCGAGCATCATTTGCGGCAAGAGCCGGCGGTTTGCAAGGATCGAGTTCCCGTCATTTGCTTGCGGGCGACAGGCGGCTGAGGTGCCTAGACTGGAATGGCCCTGTGTGGCAAAGGTGCTCCGGGCAACCTTGGGGTGGTAACAAATTTGCATCGTTCACTTAAGCCGTTCATAGGCCCAATTAGAGTCGCCCTGGGAAGGTCGCGAACCGACAGAGAAGCTGAGTTGATGACTCAGTTGAGCAAGTCGCCCAAGCCTTCGATCCTGCTGTTAGGCGATAGTCTGATGGCAACGTCGCAAGCACAGATCGGAAAACACGACCTTGTACTGGGTGCAGTTGGCCGGTCTCGCATTGCCGACGTCCTAGCGATCGTCAGTCGCATCAAATCCAACGGTTTTTGGGATAAAGCCGGTGGATTTGTTGTCGGGGGGGGGATCAACGATGCTGAATTGCGCGAAGGGGACGATCTGGAGTCCAGGACAATCTACTTCAGGTCCGTTTTGGATGCCCTAATACGCGGCTGCTTGGATCGACCCCTAGCAATACTCACCATTACCGAGCCCGACAAGGAAGGGGCACACGTCGAGCGGTTCAGCAGGGAACTGATCGAACGCCAGAATGCCGAAATCCGCGCAGTGAGCCAACGGGCAATCGTTTTCGACATGAACGCCAGGTTCAGGGCCTCAATGGCAAATGCCGGGCTGCCGGTTTCGTCCGGCTTTTCGGACGGTGTCCATATTTCAGAGCTTGGCTATCAGCATTGGAAGCCGTTGCTGCACGAGTGCATCCAGGCGATACGCCAGCGCTAAATCTCGACGAATGGCATGTCTTTGACGGTCTCCCACTGCTGCTGCGGCGTTGGCCAGCGGTGCGACTCGGTCGATAGCATGAGACAATGACGATTTGAAGGAGACGAAATCCTCAAGGCTTTTGTCCCGTTGGTCAATCTGGTAACGCTGGCCACAGGAATTTTGGCGCCCGTCCTGGATGGGTTTTCAAAGGAGACTACTTTTCATGGCTAACGCCGACAGCATCATTGCCATCTATGACGACTACTACACCGATGGGAAGGTGGCAGCGAAACGTGAGGTCGCTTCCAAGCAATCTGTCGGACACATCGAGACGATCATTGCCGGCCAAAAATTCGATAAAATACTCGACATTGGTGCCGGTGAAGGTGCCGTCTTGGATAAGCTGAACAAGAACGGGTTAGGAAAGTCGCTTGGAGCCGTCGAGATTTCGACAAGCGGCGTCGAGGCGATCAAGGCCAGGAAGATTGCCAACCTGGCTAGTCTGGATATTTTCGACGGATACCATATCCCGCATCCCGACAAGTCTTTTGATCTCGGCCTCGCGATCCACGTCGTCGAGCATGTCGAGCACGAGCGCATGTTCTTGCAGGAGGCGGCGAGAGTCTGCAAGAAGCTTTACATCGAGATACCCTTGGAGCATACGCGGAACCTCAGCAAAGCAATCCGCATGTCCGGACCTTATGGGCATATAAATTTCTACACCCCACTGACATTCGAAAACCTGCTCAAGACGTCCGGCCTCGAACTTGAAAGGCTGATGACGTTCGGACACGATCTGGCTTATGAGCAGCACTTGGCCGGCCCGTCAAAGGGATGGTTGAAATATAAGCTGCGAACTGAATTTCTCAGATTCGCGCCGAAGACCGCAGTGCGCAATATGGCGTACATGGCCGGAGCGCTTTGTTCGTCCAAATAGCTCAGAATTGGAGGGGGCGACGCCAGTCATGAAAGAGCTGCGCAAAAAGATCGAGGACTATCTCTCAGGCCCTGGGTTCAGGCCGAAGTTTGCAGTGAACAAGTTCGACTACAACTACGCCTACAAATATATGAACTACTAGTATTACGATTACGGCACGAGTACCCCGAAAATTGAGGGCAAAGTCGATGATGGAGCAGACCAGCCCGCTTATGCAAAATCTCCGGCGTTCAGGCGTTTGGTTCGCCGC
>NZ_JBVVQQ010000028.1:0-72198 GCF_055811135.1 Mesorhizobium sp. WSM4817
GTGTCGATGACATTGTCGGATTCGTTCTGCGTCGACCGCTACCGCGAGGAGTTTCTGGAGCTGATGCGCTCGGGCACTGTCGATATCGTTTTTGCCAATAGCCACGAGATCAAGTCGCTGTACCAGACCGCCTCCTTCGACGAGGCGCTGGCCCAGATCCGCAAGGATTGCAAGATCGCCGCCGTCACCCGCTCCGAAAAGGGCTCGGTCATCGTGCGCGGCGACGAGACCGTCACCATCAATGCGACGGAAATCCGCGAACTGGTCGACACCACCGGCGCCGGCGACCTCTATGCCGCCGGCTTCCTCTACGGCTACACACAAGGCCGCAGCCTGAAGCATTGCGGCGATCTCGGCTCGCTGGCGGCCGGGCTGGTGATCCAGCAGATCGGGCCAAGGCCGCGGCAGAATTTACGCCACGAGGCTGAGCAGGCAGGCCTGATTTAGGAAGAGGCGCTCGCTCCTCAGGCCCCCGCCGTATAAGCGGCAATCGCCGCCATGTTGACGATGTCGCTGTCCTTGGCGTTGAGCGAGACGATCTGAACCGGCTTGTCCAGGCCGACCAGCAGCGGGCCGATAACGGTCGAGCCGCCGAGCTCCTGCAGCATCTTGGTCGAGATCGAGGCCGAGTGGAAGGCCGGCATGATCAGCACATTGGCTGGGCCGGTCAGCCGGATGAACGGGTATTGCGCCATGGCGCGTGCGCTGAGCGCCACGTCGGCTGCCATCTCGCCGTCATACTCGAAATCGACGCGCCGCTTGTCGAGGATGCGCACCGCTTCCTGGATGCGTTCGGAGCGCTCGCCCTGCGGATGGCCGAAGGTGGAATAGGCAAGCATGGCCAGCCGCGGCTCATAACCCATGCGGCGGGCAAAGCCGGCGGCCTCCTCGGCGATGTCGGCGATCTGTTCGGCATTCGGCATATCGTGCACGGCGGTGTCGGCGACGATCACGGTTCGGCCCCGCGCCAGCACGATCGAGGCGCCGATGACGCGGTGGCCGGGCTTGGCGTCGATGATGCGGCGGATGTCGTCGAGCGCCGTCGAGTAGTTGCGGGTGACGCCGGTGACGATGCCATCGGCATCGCCCAGCGCCACCATGCAGGCGGCGAAATGGTTGCGGTCGGTGTTGATCAGGCGCTGGCAGTCGCGAAACAGGAAGCCCTTGCGCTGCATACGCTCGTACAGATAGTCGGTGTAGACGCCGTTGCGGCGCGACAGCCTGGCATTGATGATCTCGATGCCTTGCTTGTTCAGTTCGATGCCGGCGTTCCTGGCGTTCTCCTTGATGATGTCGTCGCGGCCCAGCAGGATGGCGGTGCCGAGCCGCTGGTTCACATAGGAGACGGCGGCGCGCATCACCTGCTCCTCCTCGCCCTCGGCGAAAACGATGCGCTTGGGCTGGCGGCGCACGCGGTCGTAGATGCGCTGAAGGGTCGAGGCGATCGGATCGCGGCGGGCGGAAAGCTCCTGCGCGTAGCGGTCGAGGTCGAGGATCGGCTTGCGCGCGACGCCGGATTCCATCGCGGCCTTGGCAACCGCGATCGGAATGGCCGAGATCAGGCGCGGGTCGAACGGCACCGGGATGATGTAGTTGGGGCCGAATTTCGGCCGCATGCCCTGGTAGGCGGCGGCGACGTCGTCGGGTACATCCTGGCGCGCCAGTTCGGCGAGCGCACGCGCCGCGGCGATCTTCATGTCGTCATTGATGGTGGTCGCCCGCACGTCCAGCGCGCCGCGGAAGATGTAAGGGAAGCCGAGCACGTTGTTGACCTGGTTCGGATAGTCCGAACGGCCGGTGGCCATGATGGCATCGGCGCGGATTTCGGCGACTTCCTCCGGCGTGATCTCCGGATCGGGGTTGGCCATGGCGAAGATGATCGGCTTCTCGGCCATGGACTGCACCATCTTGGTGGTCAGCGCGCCCTTGGCTGAGAGGCCGAGGAACACGTCGGCACCGTCGATCGCCTCGGCCAGCGAGCGTGCGTCGGTCTTGGCGGCATGCGCCGACTTCCACTGGTTCATGCCTTCGGTGCGGCCCTGGAAGACGACGCCTTTGGTGTCGCACAGGATGATGTTTTCGGGCGCAAAGCCCATCGCCTTCATCAGCTCGATGCAGGCGACGCCGGCGGCACCGGCGCCATTGCAGACCATTTTGGTGGTCTTCATGTCGCGGCCGGTGATTTCCAGCGCGTTGATCAGGCCGGCCGCCGAAATGATGGCGGTGCCGTGCTGGTCGTCATGAAAGACCGGTATGTCCATAAGTTCGCGCAGCCGCTGCTCGATGATGAAGCACTCCGGCGCCTTGATGTCTTCCAGATTGATACCGCCGAACGACGGCCCAAGGAAACGCACGCAATTGATGAACTCTTCGGCATCCTCGGTGTCGACCTCGAGATCGATCGAATCGACATCGGCGAAGCGCTTGAACAGCACCGCCTTGCCTTCCATCACCGGCTTGGCGGCCAGCGCGCCGAGATTGCCGAGGCCGAGGATGGCGGTGCCGTTTGAGATGACGGCGACCATGTTGCCGCGCGCCGTGTAGTCGAAGGCGCGGCTGGGATCCTCGGCAATGGCAAGCACCGGAACCGCGACGCCCGGCGAATAGGCGAGGCTTAGGTCACGCTGGGTGGCCATCGGCTTGGTGGCGACGATCTCCAGCTTGCCCGGGCGGCCCATGGCGTGGAATTCCAGCGCCTCCTGCGCACTGACGGAGGGGCCGTTGCTTTCGGTTTTCTTGGCCATGATGCTTTCGATTTCCTCACCCGTGCAGCACCTCGTTGAGACGGGCGCGGTGCTTTCTTTTGTGGAACGTTCGGGATTAAGGCTACACTTCGCCGCTGTAAACCGCCAAGCAGATGGCTTGGGAAATTTTGGAAGCAACTTCTTGAACGACGAAACGCCCATTCGCAGCGACAGCGCTACGCCGGCCTTTGCGCCGGCAACGCCGATGATGGAGCAGTACATCGAGATCAAGGCGGCGAACCCGGATTCGCTGCTGTTCTACCGCATGGGCGATTTCTACGAGCTGTTCTTCGACGACGCCGAGAAGGCGAGCCGGGCGCTCGGCATCGTCCTGACCAAGCGTGGCAAGCACCAGGGCCTCGACATCCCGATGTGCGGCGTACCGGTGCATGCCGCCGACGATTATCTGCAGAAGCTGATTGGACAAGGGTTCCGCGTCGCCGTCTGCGAGCAGATCGAGGATCCGGCAGAGGCGAAGAAACGCGGCGGCAAATCGGTGGTGCGCCGCGACGTGGTGCGGCTGGTAACGCCCGGCACCATCACCGAGGACAAATTGCTGGCGCCGTCGGAATCGAGTTTCTTGATGGCACTTGGCCGGGTCAAGGGCGGAGCCGAACAAAGAAGCGGGGAGCGCGGCAGCTCGACAGGGAACCAAGGAAGTTTTGCGCTGGCCTGGATCGAGATCTCGACCGGCGCCTTCCGCGTTGCCGAGACCAGCGCCGACCGGCTGCTCGCCGATGTCTTTCGCGTCGACCCACGCGAACTGATCGTCGCCGAACCGGTGTTTTACGATCCAGAGCTGAAACCGGTGTTCGATGTGCTCGGCCGCATCGCCAGTCCGCAGCCGCCGAGCCTGTTCGACTCGGCGTCGGCCGCCGGGCGCATAGCCCGTTTCTTCGAGGTGGCGACGCCGGACAGTTTCGGCACGTTTTCCCGCGCCGAGCTGTCGGCGATCTCAGGCGCCATCGCCTATGTCGAGAAGACGCAGAAGGCCGAGCGGCCGCCGCTGTCGCGGCCCGAGCGCGAGGAGCAGGGTTCGACGCTGTTCATCGATCCGGCGACACGCGCCAATCTGGAACTGCTGCGCACGCTGTCCGGCAGCCGCGAGGGCTCGCTGTTCAAGGCGATCGACCGCACGGTGACCGGCGGCGGCGCGCGGCTGCTCGCCGACCGGCTGATGGCGCCGCTGACCGATCCGGCGGCAATTGGCGCAAGGCTGGATTCGGTGTCGTTCTTCCGGTCCGAGACACGGCTGTGCCAGGCGGTGCGGGCGAGCCTGAAGAGCGTCGCCGACATGCCACGCGCGCTGTCGCGGCTGGCGCTCAACCGCGGTGGCCCGCGCGATCTCGGCGCGCTGCGTGCCGGGTTCGAGGCCGCCGGCGCTATTGCCGAACTGTTTGGGGCGACCGCCCTGCCGCCAGAATTGGCGGCGGCGCTGGCGGCGATCGAGGCGCTGCCCCGCCCGCTGGCCGAGCATCTGACGCGGGCGCTCGCCGACGACCTGCCGCTGCTCAAGCGCGACGGCGGCTTCGTCCGTTCCAGCTACAACGCTGAGCTCGACGAGATGCGGGCGCTGCGCGATCAATCGCGCAAGGTGATCGCCGGGCTGGAGCGCTCGCTGATCGACGAAACCGGCATCCGCTCGCTGAAAATCCGGCACAACAATGTGCTTGGCTACTACATCGAAGTCACCGCCAACAACCATGCGATCATGACGAGCAGCGACGGGGCGAAGGCGCGCTTCATCCATCGCCAGACCATGGCCAACGCCATGCGCTTCACCACGACCGAACTGGCGGACTTGGAATCGAAGATCTCCAATGCCGCCGACCGGGCGCTGGCGATCGAGCTTGCCGCCTTCGACAGGCTGACGGCGGAAGCGGTCGGCGAGGCGGACAAGATCCGCGCCGGCGCCGAAGCACTCGCCGTGCTCGACGTGTCGGCGGCACTGGCGCTGCTTTGCGAAAGCGAGGCCTGGTGCCGACCCATCGTGGACGCGAGCCTCGCCTTCGCCATTTCGGGCGGGCGGCATCCGGTGGTGGAACAGTCGCTGCGGCGTTCGGGCGAAGGACCGTTCGTCGCCAATGATTGCGATTTGTCGCCGGAAGGCAATGCCAAAAACGGCGCGATCTGGCTGCTGACCGGCCCCAATATGGGCGGCAAATCGACTTTCCTCAGGCAGAACGCGCTGATCGCCATCCTCGCCCAGACCGGCTCGTTCGTACCGGCGGCATCAGCCCATATCGGCGTCGTCGACCGGCTGTTTTCACGTGTCGGCGCCTCCGACGATCTGGCGCGCGGCCGCTCGACCTTCATGGTCGAGATGGTCGAAACGGCGGCGATCCTCAACCAGGCCGGCGAGCGCGCGCTGGTGATCCTCGACGAGATCGGCCGCGGCACCGCCACCTTCGACGGCCTGTCGATTGCCTGGGCGGCGGTCGAGTATCTGCACGAGAAAAACCGCTGCCGGGCGATCTTCGCCACCCATTTCCACGAAATGACTGCGCTGGCCAGCAAGCTTGCTCGACTGCACAATGTCACCATGCGGGTCAAGGAATGGGAAGGCGACGTGGTCTTCCTGCACGAGGTCGGCAAGGGTGCCGCCGACCGCTCCTACGGCGTGCAGGTGGCGCGTCTGGCCGGCTTGCCGGAGGCGGTGGTCGGGCGGGCCAGGGAAGTGCTGCATCAGCTGGAAGCGGGCGAGGTTTCGGGCAAGGCCAACCGGCTGGTCGACGATCTGCCGCTGTTTTCGGTGGCGGTGAGGCGGGAAGCATCGAGCCCGACAAAGAGCGATGGACTGAGCGCGGCGCTCGGGGAGATCAACCCCGACGAGATGACGCCGCGGGAGGCGCTGGAGGCGCTTTACCGGCTGAAGGGGATGGCGGGGAAGTAGTCAGGCTTCGTACGATGGCGCTCTACGGCGCCCCCTCTGTCCTGCCCTCTTTGCCACCACTTGACATCTCCCCCACAGGTAGGGAGATCGGCTATCATCATCGTTTTCGCCAATCTCCAACGCTCGAGAAAAGATGCAGTCTGCGAAGCTGCCGATCTCCCCCAAAGTGTCCCCAAAGTGGGGGAGATGTCCGCCAGGACAGAGGGGGCGCGAAGGAACGCGACTTTAATCATATGCCAATCACTATTTCCCCGCTCCCATCCCTCAAATCATCTGCAGGCCCTGCTTGCGCCTCGGCGGCGGAAAGGCGCGGTCGATTTCGGTGAAATCCTCACGCGTAAGCTCGATGTCGAGCGCCGCGACATTCTGGCGGATATGCTCCTGCTTGCTGGCCTTTGGAATGGCGATGACGCCGTCCTGTGCCATCACCCAGGCCAGCGCCAGTTGAGCCGGCGTCGCATCGTGGCGGGCGGCGATGGCTTCGAGGCTGGCGTTACGCGCCAATACGCCCTGGTCGACCGGCGAATAGGCCATCAGCGGAATGCCGCGCTGCCGGCTCCAGGGCGCAAGGTCGAATTCGGGGCCGCGCTGGCACAGATTGTAGAGGATCTGGTTGGTCTGGACGCCGTCGCCGGCCGGCTGGCTGACCAGTTCCTCCATCTCATGAGTGTCAAAATTGCTGACGCCCCAGTGGCGGATTTTGCCGGCTTTTTTCAACGCCTCGAAGGCCTCGACCGTTTCCGCCAGCGGCACGCTGCCGGGCCAGTGCAGCAGATAGAGATCGATGCGGTCGGTGCACAGATGCCTGAGGCTTGCCTCGCAGGCCGCCGGCACGCCGGTGCGCGAGGCGTTGGACGGCAGCACCTTGGAGACCAGGAACACCTCGTCGCGGCGCCCGGCAATGGCATCCGCCACCACTTCCTCGGCGCCACCGCTGGCATACATTTCGGCAGTGTCGATCAGCGTCATGCCGAGATCCAGCCCAAGCTTCAGGGCATTGACCTCATTGGCATGGCGGCGGGCGTCCTCGCCCATTTTCCAGGTGCCTTGACCCAGCACGGGAACGGCTTCGCCCGAGGGCAATGTCGTGGTTCTTATCGTTGACGGCATGACGTGCTCCAGTCGAGGCCCGATGGCAGCCGGGGAGAAATCCAGATCAAAGTCCTTCCCGCTCTGGTGCTACTCCACCGGATGGGCGGCCAGCCAATCCTGCATCCGCTTGATCTCGGCTTCCTGCGCCGCGATCACCGCTTCGGCCAGCTTGCGCATTTCCGGATCCTTGCCATTGGCAAGCTCGACCTTGGCCATGTCGATAGCCGCCTGGTGATGCGGGATCATGCCGCGGGCGAAATCGACATCGGCATTGCCGGAATATTCGATCGCCATCATCGCGGTGTGCATCTTGTCCATCGCCGCCTTGTAGCTGTCGGTCGAGGCGCCCTGCGCGCCCATCGCTGCCATGTCGTGCGCCCCCATGTCGTGTTTCGTCTCCTGGGCTTGCGACGGAATGCTTTCCAGGAAAACGGCAAGCAGCATTCCGGCCGCCATCAGCAGCAGCACGATCTTCTTGGCCAACGTCATTCATGATCTCCTTTTTGAACGAGTTCCTATCTGGGAACTTGGCTCAGAGTTTCAACGTCCTGAGCCGCAACGCGTTGGTGATCACCGAAACCGAGGACAGGCTCATCGCCGCTGCCGACAGCATCGGCGACAACAGCGTGGCGGTGAGCGGATAGAGCACGCCGGCGGCGACCGGCACGCCAAGCACGTTGTAGAGGAAGGCGAAGAACAGGTTCTGGCGGATGTTGCGGATCGTCGCTTGGGCGAGCGTGCGGGCCCGAACGATGCCGTTGAGATCGCCCTTGACCAGCGTGATCCCGGCGCTTTCGACCGCGACATCGGCGCCGGTGCCCATGGCGACATCGGCGGCGGCCAGCGCCGGCGCGTCGTTGACGCCGTCGCCGGCCATGGCGACGCCGCCGCCGCTGGTGCGCAACTCCTCGACCAGCGCGCTCTTCTGTTCCGGCAGCAGGCCGGCACGCACCTCGTCGATGCCGAGTTTGCTTGCGATGGCCTTCGCCGTGCGTTCGTTGTCGCCGGTCGCCATGATGATCTTCAGGCCGCGCTCGTGCAGCGCCTTTATCGCCTCTGATGTCGTCGCCTTGATCGGGTCGGCGACGGCGACGATACCGGCCAGCTTGTTGCCGACGGCGACGAACATCGCGGTCTTGCCCTCGGCCTGCAGCGCCTCGGCGCTGGTCGAGATGGATGCGATATCGATGCCGAGAGCGGCCATCATCGCGGCGTTGCCGAGCGCCACCTTCTGTCCCGACACCGTGCCGGAAACGCCCTTGCCGGTGACCGCCTCGAAACCGCCGGCGTCGGGAATCTTTACGCCGCGTTCACGGGCGCCTTCGACGATCGCCTCGGCCAGCGGATGCTCCGAGCCTTTTTCGAGGCCGGCGGCAAGGGCCAGCAGATCATCGTCCGCCATGCCCTCGGCAGCGACGATTTCGGTCAATCTCGGCCGGCCTTCGGTCAATGTGCCGGTCTTGTCGACGATCAGCGTGTCGACCGAGGCAAAGCGCTCGAGCGCCTCGGCGTCCTTGATCAGCACGCCGGCATGCGCGCCGCGCCCTGTGGCGGTCATGATCGACATCGGCGTGGCAAGGCCCAGCGCGCAGGGACAGGCGATGATCAGCACCGAGACCGCCGAGACGATTGCAAAGATCAGACTGGGTTGCGGCCCGAAGATCGCCCAGGCGATGAACGCAACGATCGCAACCACCACGACGGCCGGGACGAAATAGAAGGAGACGCGGTCGGCCAGGCCCTGGATCGGCGCGCGCGAACGCTGCGCCTTGGCGACGAGCTCGACGATCCGCGCCAGCGTAGTTTCGGCGCCGATCCTCTCGGCGCGCATGATCAGCGAACCGTTCTTGTTGAGCGTGCCGCCAGTGAGCGGGTCGCCTTCAGTCTTTTCGACCGGCAGAGGCTCGCCTGACAGCATCGATTCGTCGACGGAAGAGCGACCTTCCAGCACCATGCCGTCGACTGGCACGGCGTCGCCAGGGCGGATGCGCAGGCGGTCGCCGGCCTTGACCGTGTCGAGCGGCACGTCGTTTTCGGAACCGTCCTCGCCGATCAGCCGCGCGGTCTTCGGCGCGAGGTCGAGCAGCGCGCGAATCGCCGAGCCGGTTTTTTCACGGGCGCGCAATTCCAGCACCTGGCCGAGGAAAACCAGCGCCACGATGACGGCGGCTGCCTCGAAATAGACCGGGACCGTGCCCTCATGACCGCGGAACTGGTGCGGAAATATATCGGGGAACAGCGCGGCTGCGACGCTGTAGAGATAGGCGGCACCAACGCCGAGCGAAATCAGCGTCCACATGTTGGGGCTGCGGTTGAGAACCGATTCCCAGCCGCGATGGAAGAAAGGAAAAGCCGCCCACAGCACAACCGGGCTGGCCAGCGCCAATTCCACCCAGATCTTGGTCGAATCCTCGATGAAGGCGCTAAACGTCAGGCCGAGCATCGGCGCCATGGCGAAGATCAGCAATGGCACCGACAACACGGCGCTCACCCAGAAGCGCCTGGTGAAATCGACCAGTTCCGGGTTCGGGCCCTCGTCGCCGGTCGGCGCGCCCATCGGTTCCAGCGCCATCCCGCAGATCGGGCAGGCGCCTGACTTGTCGCGGACGATTTCTGGATGCATCGGACAGGTGTATTGCGTGCCTTTCGGCATCGCCTGCTGCTCCGGCCTGTCGCCAAGATACTTTGCCGGCTCCGCCTCGAACTTCACCTTGCAACCGGCCGAGCAGAAATAGAAGCCCTGGCCTTCATGCCGGGAAAAGTGCTTCGCGGCGGCACGCTCGACACGCATGCCGCAGACCGGATCGGTGGCGGTAATGTAGTTTTCCGGCTCGGCCGTGAACCTCGAACGGCAGCGCTCGCTGCAGAAACGATAGCGATGGCCGCCATGCTCGGCGGTCGGCTTGCCGGCGGCCGGATCGACGGTCATGCCGCAGACCGGATCGCGAATGACCGCGTCGGCGACGGACGGAGCAGCTTTCGGCGGGCAGCAACCGCTATGGGCGTGATGGTCGTGGTCGGAATGCGTCAATGCGGAAAGGCCTCTCTGTCTCGAACTTGCAACAGAGGTAGTGCTTCCAATAACTGGAAGGTCAAGGCCAATTTCGATGTTTGGTGCCGTGGTGCGTGCCGGACTGCCTGACCCAAACCGCTCCATGCTTATGGCCGCCGCCACTTCCGGGCTTGGCAACATCGTCCAGCAAGACCATCTATCAAGTGCGGCAGGAGGCGATCATCCGGTTTCGACTCCCGTGGAGAGCGTGTCCGTCCGCCCCATACCCAGCGCCGCGAAAACGCGCTATAGACGCCGCCAAAACGGCGAGGCCGAACGGCACTTATGGCAAGAATCTCTCTAAAGCTCGACGAACTGATCGACGGCGAAGCCTTGCGCCGCGAGATGACTGCGCTGACTGAGGCCACGGCAGGCGACGGCTCCGGCAAGGCTGCGCGTGCCGGTGTTCTCCAGCTTCTCAAGAGCAGGCTGGCCGCCGGCCGCCGCATTGCCGAACGCATGCTGATGGACGACGGCAGCGGCACTGCCTGCGCCGCCCGGCTGTCGCATCTCATGGACGAAATCATCCGCGCGCTCTACGAGTTCGCCGCCACCCACGTCTATCGCGTCAAAAACCCGTCATCGGCCGAACGCATGGCCGTCGTAGCGGTCGGCGGCTATGGCCGCGGCACGCTAGCGCCGGGATCCGATATCGATCTCCTCTTCCTGCTGCCCTACAAGCAGACGCCATGGGGCGAGCAGATCGTCGAATACATGCTCTACGTGCTGTGGGACCTGGGGCTGAAGGTCGGCCACGCCACCCGCAACATCGACGAATGCCTGCGGCAGTCGCGCACCGACATCACCATCCGCACCTCGATCCTGGAGGCGCGTTTCCTGTGGGGCGAGCAGAAGCTCTATGACGAGCTCTTGCAGCGCTTCGACCGCGAGGTGGTGCGCACGACCGGACCCGAATATGTGCAGGCCAAGCTTGCCGAACGCGACGAGCGTCATGCGAAGGCCGGCGAAAGCCGCTATCTGGTCGAACCCAACGTCAAGGACGGCAAGGGCGGCCTGCGCGACCTGCAGACGCTGTTCTGGATCGGCAAGTATTTCTACCGGGTCCGCACCGGCGAGGAACTGGTCGACAAGGGCGTCTTCACCGGCACCGAATACCGGGAATTCCAGAAGGCCGAGGACTTCCTGTGGGCGGTGCGCTGCCACATGCATTTCCTCACCGGCAAGGCCGAGGAACGGCTGCATTTCGACATCCAGCGCGAGATCGCCGAGCGGCTGGGCTACACCACACATCCGGGCCTGTCGGCGGTCGAGCGCTTCATGAAGCATTACTTCCTCGTCGCCAAGGACGTCGGCGATCTGACCCGCATCTTCTGCGCGGCGCTCGAGGAGGAGCAGGCCAAGCATGTGCCGGGCTTCAACCGTATCTTCCTCACCTTCTCGCGCCGCAAGCGCAAGCTTGCCGGCACGTCCGATTTCATTATCGACAACCATCGCATCAACATCGCCGACGACCTGGTGTTCGAGCGCGATCCGGTCAATCTCTTGAGGCTGTTCTGGTTCGCCGACAAGCACGGGCTGGAATTTCACCCCGATGCGCTGAAGCTGCTGACCCGTTCGCTCGGCCTCGTCGGCAAGGCGCTCAGGCGCGACGAGGAAGCCAACCGGCTGTTCCTCGACATATTGACGTCGGACCGCAATGCCGAACTCAACCTCAGGCGCATGAACGAGGCGGGACTGCTGGCAAAGCTGGTCCCGGATTTCGGCAAGATCGTCGCCATGATGCAGTTCTCGCTGTACCACCACTATACGGTGGACGAGCACCTGATCCGCTGCATCGGCGTGCTGGCCGAGATCGAGCGCGGCGACGGTGAAAAGGTCCACCCGCTTGCCCACTCGCTGATGCCGGGGCTGAAGAAAAGCCGCGAGGCGCTCTATGTCGCGGTGCTGCTGCACGATATCGCCAAGGGCCGGCCGGAGGACCATTCCGAAGCTGGCGCCCGGATCGCGCGGCGGATCTGCCCGCATATGGGGCTGTCGGCGGCCGACACCGAAACGGTCGCCTGGCTGGTCGAGAACCATCTCGTCATGTCGATGACCGCGCAGACCCGCGACCTCAACGACCGCAAGACGATCGAGGACTTTTCCGCGATCGTGCAGTCGGTTGAACGGCTGAAGCTGCTGCTCGTCCTGACCGTCTGCGATATCAGAGGCGTCGGGCCTGGCGTCTGGAACGGCTGGAAGGGTCAGTTGCTGCGCACGCTCTACTACGAAACCGAACTGCTGTTGACCGGCGGGTTTTCGGAAGTGTCGCGTGCGATGCGCACCGCGGCCGCCCGCGAAAAGCTGGCCGAGGCGCTCGCCGATTGGCCGGAAAAGGCGCGCAAGCGCTATGTCGCCAAGCACTATGAGAATTATCTGCTGGCGGTCGATCTCGCCGACCAGCTTCGCCACGCCGAATTCATCCGTGAGGCGGATGCGGCGGGCAAGAAGCTCGCCACGATGATCAAGACCCACCAGTTCGAGGCGGTGACCGAGATCACCGTGCTGGCGCAGGACCATCCCCGCCTGCTGTCGGTCATTGCCGGCGCCTGTGTGGCGGCCGGCGGCAACATCGTCGATGCGCAGATCTTCACCACATCCGACGGCCGCGCGCTGGACACCATCCTGATCTCGAGGGAATTCGACCGCGACGAGGACGAACGCCGCCGTGCCGAACGCGTCGGCCGGCTGATCGAGGACGTGCTGTCGGGCAAGAGCTGGCTGCCGGAGATGATCGAGAAGCGCACCAAGCCGCGGCGCGGCGCCAAGGTCTTCCGCATCCAGCCGCGCGCCGAAATCCGCAACACGCTGTCGAACCGGTTCTCGGTGATCGAGGTCGAGGGGCTGGATCGGCCGGGCCTGCTGTCCGAGATCACCGGGGCGTTGTCCGACTTGTCGCTCGACATCGCCTCGGCACACATCACCACCTTCGGCGAAAAGGTCATCGACACCTTCTATGTCACCGATCTCACCGGCCAGAAGATCGACAGCCCGACCCGCATGGCCGCCATCAAAAACAGGCTGATCGCCGTCCTCGAAGGCACCGTGCCCGAGCGCGGCGGCAAGGCCAAGGCTGCGGCCGAGTGACCGCCACCACTCATTTGTCCCAATCCTGCAGGCAGTCTCCAGACGCATGAGCCTTGTCAAAAAGTTCGCGACGGTCGCTTCCGGCACGCTGATGAGCCGCGCCCTCGGCTTCGGCCGCGAGATGCTGATGGCGGCCGCGCTCGGCACCGGGCCGATCGCCGACGCCTTCAACGCCGCCTTCCAGTTTCCCAACACCTTCCGCCGGCTGTTTGCCGAAGGCGCCTTCAACGCCGCCTTCGTGCCGCTCTTCGCCAAGGAGATCGAAACCCACGGCACCGATGGCGCCAAGCGCTTTTCCGAAGAGGTGTTCGGCGTGCTGTTCACGGCGCTGCTGGCGCTGACCATCGCCATGGAACTGGCGATGCCGCTGATCGTGCGCTACCTGGTGGCGCCGGGCTTTGCCGACTCGCCGGGAAAGTTCGAGATGACGGTCCGGCTCGCGACCATCATGTTTCCCTATCTGATCTGCATGTCGCTCGGCGCCATGATGGCCGGCATGCTGAATTCGCTGCGCCGCTATTTCGCCGCCGCGGTGGCGCCGGTGTTCCTAAACGTCATCCTGATCGGCGTGCTCGCCTATGCCTGGCACAAGGGATCGGACGCGCGCACCGTTGGCTTCGCACTGGCCTGGGGCGTGCTGGCGGCGGGGCTGGTGCAACTGGCGATCGTCTGGGTGGCGGTGCGCCATGCCGGCATCTCGATCGGCTTTCGCCGGCCAAGGATGACGCCCAATGTCAAGCGGCTGCTGATCCTGGCGCTGCCGGCGGCGATCACCGGCGGCATCACCCAGATTAACCAGCTGATCGGCACCGCAATCGCCTCGGCGCAGGACAGCGCGGTGTCGTCGCTCGCCTATGCCGATCGCATTTATCAGCTGCCGCTCGGCGTCGTCGGCATCGCCGTCGCCATAGTGCTTCTGCCCGAACTGTCGCGGGCGCTGAAGTCGGGCAATCTGATCGAGGCGGCCAATCTGCAAAACCGGTCGGTGGAGTTCACGCTGTTCCTGACTTTGCCGGCGGCGGCGGCACTGCTGGTCATGGCGGAGCCGATCGTCGGGCTGGTCTACGAACGCGGAGCATTTGCCGCAAACAACTCGACGCCGATCGTGGCGGCGATCCTGGCGATCTTCGGCTTGGGGCTGCCGGCCTTCGTGCTGATCAAGGCGTTCACCCCCGGCTATTTCGCTCGCGAGGACACACGCACGCCGATGATCTTCGCCGCGATCTCGGTGGCGGTGAACATCACCACCGCGCTGACGCTGTTTCCGCAGATGGGCGCGCCGGGCATCGCCGTCGCCTCGGCCGTCGCCGGCTGGGTCAATGCGCTGATGCTGCTCGGCGTGCTGATCCGGCGCGGCCATTGGGGCCGCGACGTACCGCTCTTGAGACGCATCCCACGGCTGGTGCTGTCGGCGGCGGTGATGGCGGCGGCGCTGTATTTTGCCGAGCACTGGTTCGCCGCCCAACTGGCTTCGGGCTCGCCGCTGGTGGTAAAGACTGCAACCCTGCTTGGGCTGGTCGCCGGCGGGGCGCTGCTTTACTTCGTCACCGCCTTCGCCATCGGCGGCGCCGATTTCGGCATGATCCGGCGCAGTATGGCGCGGAAGGGATCACCGCCTGTCAGGGGACAGTCTCCAGATCCGTAAGCCGGAATTCGTCCGCCGTCGAAAGCATCGGAACGGCGTAGTAGCGCGCGCAAGCGTAGTGGAAACAGTCAGCCATGTTCAGGCGGATAGCGTTGTTGCGAAACCGCGACGCCGCCTCAACGGACAGAGATGTTGCGTCAGAGGCCGGCGGAAGCTCCCGCAGGGCAATTGCCCGCTCTTCGAGAAAACGGCTAACTATCTTCAGGCTTACGGCGACCGGTATGGCCAGCTTTTCCGATCGAGAAAGCGCCATCGCGGCTTCCCAAACGGCGATCGCCGACGTGAACGGAGCCGACGCCTCCATGACCGCGTGCGCACAGCGCTGGGCTTCGGCTTCGTCGCTCAGCACCGCGACGATAGCGGCTGCGTCGACGAACATCAGTCTTCGCCGGACAATTCGTCATAAACCGAGCGCGGCAGCGGGTTACGCGCCTGCTCGCTCAGCTCAATCCCGAACTCGGCCCGGAGCCGTGCCGCCGTCTCCAGCGGCGTCTCGCGATTACGCCGGCGCTCCAGAGCTTCACGCATAGCGATCACAATCGCCTCGGTAATGCCGACGCCCTCGACCTTCGCGAAGGCACGCGTCAAGCTGTCTGCCTCCTTGTTGCTTATGTTGATCGTCAATTCACTTCTTGCCTTATTCACGCTAATGTAGTTGAAATTATGTAGCTATCTACACGATTTTGTCAATATTCGCAATCTGTGCTGATGGCTGACGGCCTCTTGATCCGCTCCCCGCTCTCGTCCATAAGCGCGCCGTCGAAAGACTTTCGCCGCGCGCGAAACGGCCCTCCACAAGCCATGAGGACATATGACCGCCTTCAAGCCCCTCGTTTTTTCCGGCGTCCAGCCGACCGGCAATCTGCACCTCGGCAACTATCTCGGCGCCATCAAGAAATTCGTCGCCCTGCAGGACACCTCCGATTGCATCTATTGCGTCGTCGACCTGCATTCGCTGACAGCGCAGCTTGTCCATGAGGATCTCAAGGACCAGACGCGCGCGATCACCGCGGCGTTTCTCGCCTCCGGCATCGACCCGACGAAGCACATCGTCTTCAACCAGTCGCGGGTCATGCAGCACGCCGAGCTTGCCTGGATCTTCAACTGCGTCGCCCGCATCGGCTGGATGAACCGGATGACGCAGTTCAAGGACAAGGCCGGCAAGGACCGCGAGAACGCCTCGCTTGGTCTGCTCGCCTATCCGAGCCTGATGGCGGCCGACATTCTCGTCTATCGCGCCACCCATGTGCCGGTCGGCGATGACCAGAAGCAGCATTTGGAACTGACACGCGACATCGCGCAAAAATTCAACAACGACTTTTCGGACCGCATTGCCGGCCTTGGCGTCGGCGTCGAGATGAAGGTCGGCGAGGAGACCGTGAACGGTTATTTCCCGCTGACCGAACCGATCATCGGCGGACCGGCGGCGCGCATCATGTCGCTGCGCGACGGCTCGAAGAAGATGTCGAAGTCGGATCCGTCGGACCTGTCGCGCATCAATCTGACCGACGATGCCGACAGCATCTCGAAAAAGATCCGCAAGGCCAAGACCGACCCCGAGGCGTTGCCTGGCGAATTGGACGGCCTCGCCGGCCGGCCGGAAGCCGAAAACTTGGTCGGCATCTATGCGGGTCTCGCCGAGATCTCGAAGGAGGCGGTGCTGAAAGAGTTCGGCGGCCAGCAATTTTCGGTGTTCAAGCCGGCGCTGGCCGACCTCGCGGTAGAAAAGCTGGCGCCGGTCGCCGGCGAAATGCGCCGCATTTCCGACGATCGCGCCTATGTTGATGCGGTGCTCAGGGATGGCGGCGAGCGGGCCGGCCTGCTGGCCGAGGCGACGATGAAGACCGTGCGCGACATCATCGGCCTGCTGCAGGGTTAATCTGCAGCCAATATCGCTACATCCGCCGGTCGCTTGCGGCCGGGCTGTGGCGGTGGCAGATTGCGACCGAAACCATTTGAGGTAGAATATGGTCTCCAAACGCCTCAGCCGCGAAGCCGGCCATCGCCGCAAGTTTTTGGCGATCATCGACGACACGCCCGAATGCGAACGGGCCGTCGTATACGCCTCGAAGCGCGCGCAGAGCACCAGCGGCGTGCTGGTGCTGCTCTATGTGATCGAGCCGGACGATTTCCAGCATTGGCTGGGTGTCGAGAAGATCATGCGCGAGGAGGCCACCGCCACCGCGCGCGCCGCACTGGACAGCTATGCCAACAAGGTGCGCCAGAAGCTCGGCATCGAGCCGGAACTGGTGGTGCGCGAAGGCAAGCCGACGGAAGAGATCCACAAATTGATCGAGGAGGACCAGGATATCGCCATCCTCGTGCTGGCCGCCGGCGCCGGCAAAGAGGGGCCGGGCCCGCTGGTCGGCGCGGTCGCCGGCAAGGGCGCCGCCTTCCCGATCCCGGTGACAGTGGTGCCGCAGAACCTGTCAGACGAAGAAATCGACAGCCTGGCCTAAGGTGTGTTGCAGAAGACCGCAAAAACATTCTCCCAGCCAGCCGTTCCGGCGATGGCTTTCGCTTGAATGTCCTGCCGATAGGGCCTATTTAGAATTATTCCAAACTATATGCCCGAACGGGCTCGGAGACGTCCATGTTCATCCAGACCGAATCGACGCCAAATCCGGCGACATTGAAGTTCCTGCCCGGCAAGGAAGTGCTTGTCGAAGGCACCGCCGATTTCCGCGATGCCGACAGCGCTGCCGCGGCTTCGCCGCTGGCCGGCCGGCTGTTCGAGATCCCCGGCGTGACGGGCGTCTTCTTCGGCTATGATTTCGTCACCGTGACCAAGGACGGCCCCGACTGGCAGCATCTGAAGCCGGCGATCCTCGGCGCCATCATGGAGCACTTCATGTCCGGCGCGCCGGTCATGGCCAGGGCCGGCCCCGCCGCCGAGACCAGCCAGACCGGCGAATTCTACGACAAGGCCGACGAGGAACTGGTCATCACCATCAAGGAACTGCTCGACACGCGGGTGCGTCCGGCGGTCGCCCAGGACGGTGGCGACATCACCTTCCGCGGCTTCGAGAACGGCACCGTGTTCTTGCACATGAAGGGCGCCTGCGCCGGCTGCCCGTCGTCGACGGCGACGCTGAAGCACGGCATCCAGAACCTGCTCCGGCATTTTGTGCCCGAGGTGCAGCAGGTCGAACAGGTCTCTTAAGCTCAAAGGACGTCAATTCGCCCTTCGAGCGACACAAAAAACCGGGCCAAATTGCCCGGTTTTTTGTTTTGGGACGTCAGTTGTTGCCTAGACGGTCCGCGTATGAGTTCTAGAGAACGATGACCTTGGCGCCGACGGAGGTGCGGTCGTAAAGGTCGATGATGTCCTGGTTCATCAGCCGGATGCAGCCCGACGACATCGCCTTGCCGATCGAGTTCCACTCCGGGCTGCCATGCAGGCGGTAGCCTGAATCGCCGCCCTTGTTGAACAGATACAGGGCGCGCGCGCCGAGCGGGTTGGTCAATCCGGGATCCATGCCGCCGGCAAATTTGGCGAGTTCCGGCTGGCGCTTGATCATCGCCGATGGCGGCGTCCAGGTCGGCCATTCGCGCTTCGCCGCGATGCGGGCGGTGCCGCGCCATTCAAAACCCTCGCGGCCGACGCCGATGCCGTAACGCATCGCCTCGCCGCCGCCCATGACATAATAGAGAAACTTGTTCTGCGTATCGACGACGATGGTGCCCGGCTTTTCATCGCTGTCGTAGCTCACCACCTGCCGGCGGTACTTGAACGGCACCTTTTCGATCGGAATGCGCGGCAGTTGATAGCCCGCATCGGTCATCGGGCCATAGTTGTTGGTGAATATCTGCGAGCCGATGGTGCTGCAACCAGCAATAGCCGTCGACAGCGCAAGTGCGGCGACGATTGCGAATGACTTCATGCGCATGAAAAGGTCCGATGCCCCGCCCGAAAGATAGCGGCACGAGACGGCCGCCTTGTCGCCATCATTCATGCTGGCATTTGCTTTGCTTGCCAAGCGGGGGATGCCTATATGCATGGGCTTACATGCCGGTAAGTCCGAAGCTGTGGCTTTTCGGCAACGGCACTCATAAGATTATGTAGGAAATTCAATGGGGCGGTCCGCCAGGCCGCCGGAAGTTAGGGAACCAATCATGAATGTCGGAGATGCCGCCCAGCGTTCCGGCCTGCCGGCCAAGACCATTCGCTACTATGAGGAGATCGGCCTGATCCGCCCGCAGCGCGCCGGCAACGGCTACCGCGACTATTCGGGCGACGACATCCACCGGCTGACGTTTCTGCGCCGCGCGCGCAATCTCGGCTTTTCCATCGACGACTGCCGCCAGCTGATGGCGCTCTACCAGGACCGCAGCCGCGCCAGCCATGACGTGCGCGAGATCGCCGCCGCGCATGTGACGGCAATCGAGGAGAAGGTGCGCGAACTGCAGTCGATGCGCTCGACCCTGCAGAAGCTGATCCATGCCTGCCACGGCGATGACCGGCCGGACTGCCCGATCCTGGACGATATCGCGGGGGCGGTTTTGCCATCAGACACAGTCGTTCCCGCCCAGGTGTGAAGGGCGAGACCCGTAATGCCAGCCGTTTTGCAGGTTGGGATTTCCAGGGATCAAGAGGTGCCGTCGACACGCTCGGCTATGGCGAATGCCTGCAGGTTCCTTGCCTTGCCGTGGTCTTCTCCGGCGTTGGCGATAATCGAGAAGAACGCCGCGCGGGCGATGTCCTTCTTTGACGCGTTCGGGTGTTCCTTCCTGGCCGCTTTGATCAATTGCTTGGGTGCCATGTCAGGCGTCACGACCCGCATCAGGGTGTCGGCTACCGCCTGCATCTCGTCCGCGTTCATCATCCACACTCCCTGGAGCCACCCGCATTCGCACAGTATCTCATATTGCTAATGTGTGGAACGTGCAGCGTCCGTTTGAGTACCAAGATTTCACGCAGAAATCACATTTCAAGCGCGCCTTGGGTGCCTTCCAGAAAACGGTTCAAACCGTGAACAAAGTCTGTCATGGTGCGCCCATGCCAATTATCTCACCGATTCCTCTCAATCCCCTGATCGATGGCCGCCAGTCGGAGCGCGCGATGCTGGTTCGGCGCGGCGTGCAGCGGCTGCTCAGGGAGATGGGCGCGCATGTGCTGCCGGAACTGTCGCTGGCGACCGGGCGCCGCGCCGACCTCGTCGCGCTGACCCGCCAGGGCGACATCTGGATCATCGAGATCAAATCCTCGATCGAGGATTTCAGGGTCGACCGCAAATGGCCGGACTACCGGCTGCACTCCGACCGATTTTTTTTCGCCACGCATCCCGGTGTGCCGTCGGAGATCTTTCCGCAGGAATGCGGTTTTATCCTTTCCGACGGCTACGGCGCCGAAATCCTGCGCGACGCGCCCGAGCACCGCATGGCGGCGGCGACGCGCAAGGCGCTGATGCTGAGGATCGCGCGGGCCGGAGCAGCGCGGCTGCTCGCGGCGGAACTTGCCGGCGTGGCGGTGCCGGCTCTGGAGGGCGAGAGCGAGTAGCTGGAACGTTTGTGCTCTTCCTTAGCCCTTCGCACTGCCACACATCCGCCTGCCGGCACCTTCTCACCGTATAGTGACGGGGAGAAGGGAGCTGGCCGTAACCTTGGCGCACTTTCTGCAACGCTGGAGATTGGCGAAATCCTTTGCGAAGGCGTCTTTCTCCCCGTCACTATACGGGGAGAAATGCTCGGGCATTGCAATGAGGGGCGGCGCGACGTTTGACGGCTACTCTTCCTCTTGGTCCATCCCATTCGCTGCCGGCGCCATCAGCAGCACGGCGGCGCCGAGGATGGCGGCGATGAAGGAGCCGGCGAGGATGCCGACTTTCACCGCGTCCTGGAGCTCGACATTGCTGGCGAAGGCGAGCAGGCCGATGAACAGGCTCATGGTGAAGCCGATGCCGCAGAGCAGCGAAATGCCGACCATGTGCAGCCAGCCGGCATTGACCGGCAGATCGGCGAGGCCGAGCCGGATGGCAAGCGCAGAAGAACCGAACACGCCGACCAGCTTGCCGGCGACGAGGCCGGCGGCGACGCCCAGCGTCAGTGGCTCGACCAGGGTGGCAGCACTGAGGCCGGCGAGCGGGACGCCGGCATTGGCGAAGCCGAAGATCGGGACGACGACGAAGGGCACTATCCTGTGCAGGCCGTGCTCGAGCCGGTGCAGCGGTGAATGGTCTGAATCCTGGCTGATGCCGGGGGTGATTTTCAAAGGTATGGTCAGGGCCAGCGCCACGCCGGCGAGCGTGGCATGGACGCCCGATTTCAGCACAAGCACCCACAGCACGACACCAAACAGGAGATAGGGCAGCAGCGTCAGCACCTTCATGCGGTTGAGCACGATGAGCAGAGCGATGACCGCGAAGGCGGCGCCGAGATAGGCGAGCGACAGGCCGCTCGTATAGAACACCGCGATGATGATAACGGCGCCAAGGTCGTCGATGATGGCGAGCGCGGTAAGAAATACCTTCAGCGACCCTGGCACGCGGCTGCCGAGCAGCGACAGCACGCCGAGCGCAAAGGCGATGTCGGTGGCGGTCGGGATCGCCCAGCCGGACAGGGCGGCTGGATTGTCGCGGTTGATGGCGACATAGACAAGTGCCGGCACCAGCATGCCGCCGGCAGCGGCGATGCCGGGCAGAGCGCGGCGTGGCCAGGTCGAGAGCTGGCCGTCCAGCATCTCGCGCTTGATCTCCAGGCCGACCAGCAGGAAAAACACCGCCATCAGGCCGTCATTGATCCAATGCGATACGCTGAGCGGTCCCAGATAGGCGTGAAGGGCGTCGAAATAGGTTTTGGCCAGCGGCGAATTGGCGACGACCAGCGCCAAGGCCGCGGCTGCCATCAGGACGATGCCGCCTGTCGCCTCGCTGGCCAGGAATTCGCGAAAGGTGGAAGTCGGCCGCGGCTTCTGGTCCTGCATGTCGTCTCCGTCGTGTCGCCTACCAGCCGGCAGGGACAACATCACCCTGTGCGATGATGCGCAACCGCCGATGGCAGGGCAGTTCTTACAGTGCCACGCGACCTTGGCGCGCGCAAAGGACGGTCAGGCGTTAGCGCGGCGCGCGTTTGGCGAGTATCCGCTGCAGCGTGCGGCGATGCATGTTGAGACGGCGGGCCGTCTCGGAGACGTTGCGGTCGCACATTTCGTAGACGCGCTGGATGTGCTCCCAGCGCACGCGATCGGCCGACATCGGGTTTTCAGGCGGTGCGGCGCGTTCGCCCGCAGTGCGGGTAAGAGCCGCGAAAACCTCGTCGGCATCTGCCGGTTTCGACAGATAGTCGATGGCCCCC
Source organism: Mesorhizobium sp. WSM4817 (assembly GCF_055811135.1). Classification (NCBI taxonomy): domain Bacteria; kingdom Pseudomonadati; phylum Pseudomonadota; class Alphaproteobacteria; order Hyphomicrobiales; family Phyllobacteriaceae; genus Mesorhizobium; species Mesorhizobium sp. WSM4817. The sequence goes on from NZ_JBVVQQ010000028.1 coordinate 21,807, forward strand.
AGCTTCACCGCCGTAACCGCGGTGGCGATGTTGCCGTATCCGGTGAGAATGACGGTGCGGGCGTCGTCGCGCTTCTCGCGGATGGCGGCAACGACGTCGAGGCCGTTGCCGTCGGCGAGCCGCATGTCGACCACCGCGTAGGCTGGCGGATTGGCGCGCGCCTTGGCCACGGCCTCCTCGACGCTCTCGGCCGTCTCGACCACGAAACCCCTGGTCTCCATGGCGCGGGCAAGGCGCGTGAGGAATGGCCTGTCGTCGTCGACGATCAGCAGCGAGGTGTCCTCGCCCTCAACCATTGCGCCAATCGTTTCGTCGCCATTCATCGTCTTGACATTCCTGCTGCCCGAATTTTACGCAGATATAGTTTTGGAGCGCTATTGTCCAATTCAAGCCGTGTCAAACATGGTGGCCGAAGCCGATTCAGGATTGAGGAAGACGCTGCGCGGCCACGATATCCGCACGACGGCGCCCTCGCCCGGCTCGTTTGAATTGCGGAAATCGAGCGTGGCGCCCGAGCGTTCAAGCAGGGTCTTGGCGATGAACAGCCCCAGTCCGAGGCCGCCGCCGGCCTCGGTGCCCTGGCGTGTCGACATATAGGGCTCGCCGATGCGATCGATGATTTCGGGAGGAAAGCCCGGCCCGTCGTCGGTGATCGAGAAGGTGACCGTTGCCTCGTTCCAGCTCCAGCGCACGGTGACGCTCTTGCGGGCAAAATCGACGGCGTTCTCGACCAGATTGCCGAGGCCGTAGATGACGCCGGGATTGCGCCGTCCCACCGGTTCGGGGCCGATGCGCTCGCCGGGGAGAAGCTTGATCGAGATGCCGAAATCGCGGTGCGGGGCGGTCATCTCCTCGACCAGCGAGGTCAGCGGCAGACGGGAGAGATGCGCCTCGCCCTCGGAGGACAGGCTGGTCAGGCGTTTGAGGATCTCGCGGCAACGCTCGCTCTGCGAGCGCAGCAGCGTCACGTCCTCGCCGTATTTCGGGTCATTGCGGAGCGCCTTCTCCATCTCCTTGGCAACAAGCGTGATGGTGGCGAGCGGCGTGCCGAGCTCATGCGCGGCGGCGGCGGCAAGGCCGTCCAGCGCCGACAAATGCTGTTCGCGCTGCAGCACCAGCTCGGTGGCGGCAAGCGCGTTGGCGAGCAGCCGGGCTTCCTCGGCCACGCGGAAAGCGTAGATCGCGGTGAAGGCGATCGAGGAAAACACCGCCATCCACATGCCAGCGACGTAAATGAACGGCATCTCCAGCGGCGCGCCCTCGTACCAGGGCAGCGGCAGATGGAAGAACACCAGCAGGCTCGCCGTCACCATCACCAGCGCGCCGAGGATGGCGGTCAGGCGCAGCGGCAGCGACGTCGCCGAGATGACCACGGGCACGGTGACCAGCACTGAAAACGGGTTGGTGAGGCCGCCGGTCAGGTAGAGCAGACCGGCAAGCTGCAGGCTGTCGATGGTCAGGATGGCGAAAGCCTGCAGCGGGGTCAGCCGATGCGCCGCCGGATAACGGAAGGTCAGCAACAGGTTCATCCAGGCCGAACAGGCGATCAGCGCGAAGCAGAGACTGACCGGCAGCGGGAATTTCAGCCCGTAGGCAACGACAAGAACCGTCAGACTCTGGCCGACAATGGCAAGCCAGCGCAGCCTGATCAGCGTGTTGAGACGCAGCCGCTGGCTTTGCTGGAAGTCGGGCGCCCGCAGGATGTTTATCATGGCCAAGGATTATAGCCGGAAAAGGAGAAAGGCTAGGTCCCCCGCGGTTTGGCGCGGCTGGTGGCGGTGGCGAGAAGCGGGTTCTCCGGCCAGACATGCCGGGGATAGCGGCCACGCATCTCGGCTCGCACATCGGCCCAGGAGCCGCGCCAGAAACCGGGCAGGTCACGCGTCGTCTGGATCGGTCGGTGCGCCGGTGACAATAGCTCGAGCGTCAGCGGCACCGCGCCGTTGGCGATCGCGGGATGCCAGTCGAGACCGAACAGCTCCTGGACGCGGATCGCCAGCACCGGCCATTCACCGTCATAACGGATCGGCACGCGGCTGCCGGATGGAGGGTCGAAATGGGTCGGCGCCAGCGCCTCGATCCGGCGCTGCAGATCGTGCGGCACCAATGCCATGAGGCCGGTCGAAAGCACGCCCGGATCGATCGCGGCAAAGGACGCCGCGCCGGAAAGGAAGGGCAGCAGCCAGTCGTCGAGCCGGTCGATGAGGGCCGCATCGGAAACATCTGGCCAGGGCGCGCCAAGACCGCGATGCAGCCAGCCGAGCCGTTGGCGCAGCGTTTCGGCCTCCTTGCCCCACGGCAAAAGCGACAGCCCGTGTTGGCGCAGGGCGTCAAGGATGGCGCGATCGGCGGCGATGCCGGCCGGCGCCGGCAGCATGCGTTCGGACAGGGTGATGGCGCCGAGGCGAACGGTTTCACGCACACGCACCGCACGCCTGTCGCGGTCGAAACTGGTTTCGCGGTTTGTCTCGATCTTATCGGCGAGCGAAGCGCGAATGTCGGCTTCGTCTATCGCCGCCGCTGCCGTAATGCGGGCGTTCTGCGCCTTGCCCTGCAGATCGGCGACGACAAGCCAGGTTTCGCCCGCCAGCGGGTCGGCGGCGTCGAGCATGGCGCCTGAACCGTTGGCCAGCACGAAACGGCCGCGCTCTCCGCGCGCCCTGGCGACGCGGTCCGGCCAGGCATGAATGAGGAGAGCGCCGGCGCTGCCCTCCCCCCCGAGGGGAGGGTCGGCGAGTGAGCCTTGCCCAGCAAGGCGAGGGAGACGGGGTGGGGTCGGCGATGGCGTGCCCGACCCAATCCCACCCCGATCCGCTTCGCGGATCGGCATACCGGGGCGAACCACGGGTCTCGCCCGTCCTTCGGTCCCCCTCGAAGGGGAGGGTGAAGCCTGTTTCGCCAGCCGCTCGGCGAGTTGCCGGGCGGCGGTGGCGCGCGGCGATCTTTCGGATCGGAACCGAAGCAGCCGCCGTTCGAGGTCGGCGCCGTCGCCGCCCAGGCCACGCTCGGTGAGCAGCACGGCGAGCATGGCCGCTTCGAACGCCCGGCCGGTGTTTGCCACCTCGGCGACCATGTGAGCCAGCCGCACAGGCAGTGCCAACCTGCGCATCGCAGCACCCGATTGCGTCAGTCGCCCTGCCTCGTCAATGGCGTCGAGCGCACGAAGCAGCGCCCTTGCCTCGCTGAGCGCCGGGGCCGGCGGCGGATCGAGGAAGCAGAGGCTCGACGGGTCGGCGACACCGAAGGCGGCGCAATCGAGCAGAAGTCCGGAAAGGTCCGCCTCGAGGATTTCCGGCGGCGTGAAGGCGGGAAGTGCCGCGGTCTGCTCGGCCCGCCACAACCGGACGGCGACGCCGGGCTGCGTGCGGCCGGCGCGGCCGGCGCGCTGGTCGGCGGAGGCTTTGCTGACCCGCACCGTCTCCAGCCGCGTCAGGCCGCTGGCCGGCTCGTAGCGCGGCAGGCGCGACAAGCCGGAATCGATGACGACGCGCACGCCGTCGATGGTAATCGAGGTCTCGGCGATCGAGGTCGCCAGCACCACCTTGCGGCGGCCGGACGGCGCCGGCTTGATCGCGGCGTCCTGCGCCTTGTTGTCGAGCATGCCATAGAGCGGCACGATGTCGGTGTCGGCACCGACGCGGCCTTGCAGCCGCTCGGCGGTGCGCTCGATCTCGCGCTGGCCGGGCAGAAAGGCGAGCACGCTGCCGCTCTCCTCGGCAAGGGCCGCGCGGATTGCCTTGGCCATCGCGTCCTCGATGGCGATGCCGGCCGGCCGCTCGTCGTAGCGGATGTCGATGGGAAAGGCGCGGCCTTCGCTCTCGATCACCGGGGCGCCGGAAAGCAGCCGAGCGACGCGCGCGCCGTCGAGCGTCGCCGACATGACCAGCAATCGCAAATCGGTCCGCAGCGCACCTTGCACATCGAGCGCCAGCGCCAGACCAAAATCGCCGTCGAGCGAGCGCTCGTGGAACTCGTCGAAGAATACCGCCGAGACACCGGGCAACTCCGGATCGTCGAGGATCATCCGCGACAGCACGCCTTCGGTGACGACAAGGATCCTGGTCCTCGCAGAAGTGCGGTTCTCCATCCGCATGGCATAGCCGACCGTTTCGCCGGGCTCCTCGCCGAGCAGTTCGGCCATGCGGCGGGCGGCAGCGCGGGCAGCGAGCCGGCGCGGCTCGAGCAGAATGATCTTCCCCGTGCCGAGCCAAGCCGCATCGAGCAGCGCCAGCGGCACCAGCGTCGTCTTGCCGGCGCCGGGCGGCGCCACCAGCACGGCACTGTTGGCATGGCCGAGCGCTTCACCGAGCGCCGGCAGGACGGCGGAGACCGGAAGCTCTGGCAAGGGTTTTCTGGTCATTGTTTCAGGGATGCATCCATCCAATCTCGCGGCAGGTCAGTCGCGCCCCGCATATCAGCGGTGGCGGTCGCCGCGCAACCGGGCAACGGACCAACTCAAAGCGAGTCCACCTCCTCGCCATAGTCAAAGGCGGAAGCCACCGACGATGACGCGGCCGGGGAGCGACAGGAAGTCGGGATATTTCCTGATAGAACGGCGCGGCCGGGATCACCGCCCAGATACAAGCAAATTATGCTGCAGCGCAGCGACGAATTCGCTTGCGTTGTTTAGTAAAAATTGCATCACTAAACAAATCACTAAACATCCGCCGCTTAACTGCGTCGTCATGTTTAGACCCCTGAGGAGGGAGTTGAGGTTTTTGAAACCGTCATCCGGCGCGTTTCGCAAATGGGAGGAAGGCATGAAATCGACCTTGAAACTGACGTTGGGACTGACATCGGCGATGTTTGCGTCGACCGCCGTTTCGAATGTCGCGCAGGCTGAAGATCTGACGCTTTGCTGGGCAGCCTGGGACCCGGCCAACGCGCTTGTCGAATTGTCCAAGGATTTCACCAAGGAAACCGGCATCGGCATGAAATTCGAATTCGTGCCGTGGACCAACTATGCCGATCGCTTCCTCAACGAACTGAATTCCAAGGGCAAGCTGTGCGACCTGATCATCGGCGACAGCCAGTGGATCGGCGGCTCGGCCGAGAACGGCCACTACGTCAAGCTGAACGACTTCTTCGACAAGGAGAAGATCAGCATGGACGACTTCGTGCCAGCGACCGTCGTCGGCTACTCCGAATGGCCGAAGAACTCGCCGAATTACTGGGCGCTGCCGGCCATGGGCGACGTCGTCGGCTGGACCTATCGCAAGGACTGGTTCTCCAAGCCGGAACTGCAGAAGGAATTCAAGGAAAAGTACGGCTGGGATCTCGCAGCGCCGACGACCTTCGACCAGTTGAAGCAGATCGCCGAGTTTTTCCAGAAGCGCGAGATCGACGGCAAGACGGTCTATGGCGCATCGATCTATACCGAGCGCGGCTCCGAAGGCATCACCATGGGCGCCATGGACGGGCTCTACAGCTTCGGTTTCAAATATGAGAATCCCGACAAGCCATACGAGATGGACGGCTTCGTCAACTCCGAGAAATCGGTGAAGGGTCTTGAGTTCTACAAGGCGCTCTATGACTGCTGCACGCCTCCCGGGGCTTCCAACAGCTACATGGGCGAAGGCGTCGACGCCTTCAAATCCGGCCAGGTGGCGATGCACATGAACTTCGCCTTTACCTGGCCAGGCCTGCAGAAGGACGAAAATGTCGGCGGCGACAAGATAGGTTATTTCGCCAATCCCAAGGGGCCCGACGGCGATCAATTCGCCCAGCTTGGCGGCCAGGGCATCTCGGTGGTCTCTTACTCCGACAAGCAGGAGGCTGCGCTCAAATACATCAGGTGGTTCGCCAACAAGGATGTTCAGGCCAAATGGTGGTCGCTCGGCGGCTTTTCCTGCCTCAACGCAGTCGTCAAGGATCCAGGCTTCCCAGCCAGCCAGCCTTACGCGCAGACCTTCCTCGACTCCATGGCCATCGTGAAGGATTTTTGGGCAGAGCCCAGCTATGCGCCGCTGCTGCAGGCGTCGCAGAAGCGGTTCCATGATTATGTCGTCGCCGGCCAGGGTTCGGCCAAGGATGCACTTGATGGCCTGGTCAAGGACTGGACCGAGGTCTTCCAGGACGACGGCAAGATGTAGTTGGGGCAAGACCTAACCGGCTCCTCCCGAGCCACGACCGCGTGTCCCGTGCCACCCTTGGCACGGGACACAGTTCAGATAAATTCCACTGTCGAGACGACCCAAGTGACCGAAGCGGGACTGACCATGCTCAATCGGACTGCGGACAGCGTCGCCCGGGCTACGCCTGAGCCGTTGGCCCGCAAGGTCCGAGGCATCAGCGACAAGGGCCTCGCCTGGCTGTTCATCTCGCCGACGATCCTGTTGCTGCTCGCCGTCAACATCTTCCCGCTGTTCTGGGCGATCTATCTGTCCTTCACCAATTACCGCGCCAACCGTCCCAACGAGGTGGTCAGGAACGTCGGCCTTGCCAACTACAAGCGCATCCTCGGCGACCAGGACATCTGGATCGCCATGCAGACGACGGCGCATTTCGTATTCTGGACCATCCTGCTGCAAACGCTGATCGGTTTTACCCTGGCCTGGCTGATCGATCGGAAGTTTCGCGGCCACGCCTTCTGGACGACCATCATTCTGGTGCCGATGATGCTGTCGCCGGCAGTGGTCGGCAATTTCTGGCGCTTCCTCTACGAGCCGCAGATCGGGCTGTTCGCCTATGCCATCTCGTTCGCCACCGGCATTCCGGCAACGCAGATCGGCATGCTCTCCAACGTGTCGCTGGCGCCGTGGTCGATCGTCATCGTCGACACCTGGATGTGGACGCCTTACGTGATGCTGATCTGTCTCGCCGGCCTGCGCTCGATCCCCGAATACATCTATGAGGCTGCCGAGGTCGACCGCGCCTCCAACTGGCGGCAGTTCTGGTCGATCACGCTGCCGATGGCGCTGCCCTTCATCATGCTGGCGGTACTGTTCCGCGGCATCGAGAACTTCAAGATGTTCGACATGGTCAACCTCCTGACCGGCGGCGGACCGGGATCGACCACCGAGGTCGCCTCGATCACGCTGAAGCGGCAGGCCTTCGAAAGCTGGCGGACCGGCTATTCCTCGGCCTTCGCCATAATCCTGTTCGTTGCGGTGTTCGGGCTGGCCAACATCTATGTCAAGGCGCTCAACAAGGTGAAGCAGAGATGAGCCTGACGTCAGCCCATTCTGTTGTCGCACCCTCCGCGATTTCGAAGCGCGTCGCCGGCACGATCATCGTGCTTTACGCGCTGATCTCGATCGTGCCGCTGTTGTGGATCTTCGCCACCAGCTTCAAGACGCCGCCGGACTCGATCGCCTATCCGCCAAAAATCCTGTTCCAGCCGAGCCTCGAGGGCTACTGCAATCTGTTCTCGACCCGCACCCGGCAGACACCGGAATACATCAACGCGCTGGGACCGGCGACGGGCATCTGCGATGAGACAGTGCGCAAGCGCAACATGGTGATCGCCGGCCCGTCCAATTTCATGCCGCGCTTCGTCAATTCGCTGATCATCGCCTTCGGCTCGACCTTTTGGGCGGTGTTCCTCGGCACATTGTCGGCCTATGGCTTCTCGCGCTTCAAGGTGCCGCTGGCCGACGACCTGCTGTTCTTCATCCTGTCGACGCGCATGATGCCGCCGATCGCGGTCGCTATTCCCATCTACCTGATGTATCGCGAGATTGGCCTGTCGGACACCGCGCTCGGCATGATCCTGCTCTATACGGCGGTCAATGTGTCGCTCGCCGTGTGGTTGCTGAAGGGCTTCATCGACGAGATCCCGCGCGAGTACGAAGAAGCGGCGATGATCGACGGATATACGCGGCTGCAGGCCTTCTGGCGCACCGTGCTGCCGCAGGCGACCACCGGCATTGCCGCGACCGCCATCTTCTGCCTGATCTTCGCCTGGAACGAATATGCCTTCGCCGCACTGCTGACCTCGGGCACGGCGCAGACCGCACCGCCCTTCATCCCGACCATCATCGGCGAAGGCGGCCAGGACTGGCCGGCGGTCGCCGCGGGCACGACGATCTTCCTGGTGCCGATCCTGGTGTTCACCATCCTGCTTCGCAAGCAGTTGCTGCGCGGCATCACTTTCGGCGCGGTGCGCAAATGAGCATGACCCAACCCGCAAAACGCAAGTCGCGCTGGCCGGTCTGGGCGAGGCGCGGATTGATGGAGAATATCGCCACGGTAATCATTGCCATTGGCTTCCTGATGCTGTTCCAGCCCTTCGCGCTGTCGCTCTACACTTATTCGTTCATCACCATGCTGGCCGGCACGGCGATGTTCATCATCGTCTCGAAGTTTCCGGAGTAGACGATGGCGGAGATCAGGGTCGAGCATCTGAGGAAGGCATTCGGCGATTTCGTCGCCGTGCAGGATTCCAACTTCGTCGTTAGAGATGGAGAGTTCTTCGTCATGCTGGGGCCGTCGGGTTGCGGCAAGACGACGACGCTGCGCATGATCGCCGGCCTGGAATTGCCGACCGGCGGCAAGATCCTGCTCGGTGGCGAGGACGTTACCATGCGGCGTGCCCGCGAGCGCGACATCGCCTTCGTCTTCCAGCTGTTCGCGCTCTATCCGCATATGAACGTGCGCAAGAACATCGGCTTCCCGCTGCTGGCGCAGGGCACGCCAGGCATCGAAATCCGCCGGCGCGTCGAAGAGACGGCGAAGCTGTTGCGCATCGACCATCTGCTCAACAAATCGGTCTCCGGTCTTGCCGGCGGCGATCGCCAGCGCGTGGCACTCGGCCGCGCCATCGTGCGGCGGCCAAAATGCTTCCTGATGGACGAGCCGCTCGGCACGCTCGACACCGAATTCCGCGATCTCATGGTGCATGAACTGCGCGAACTGCACAACCGCATCCACGCCACCACGGTCTATGTCACGCATGACCAGATGGAAGCGATGTCGATGGCCGACAAGATCGCGGTTATGAACCACGGCGTAATCGAACAGTTCGGCACGCCGCGCGAAATCTATGACCGGCCGGCGACCATGTTCGTCGCCGATTTCATCGGCTCGCCGCCGATGAATTTTCTCGGGTTCGGCGGCGGGCTTTCAAAGGGCGCCAGGGAGATTTTGGTGCAAGGCGCCAAAGTGGCAGTGCCGGAGGTGCGCGAGGACATCGCGCCGGCCGACATGGCGCTCGGCATCCGACCGGAACACATCCGCTTCGACGACGCTTCGGAGCTGCGCGGCGCCATCTATGGCACCGAGTATCTCGGCACCACGCAGATCGTTGCGGTGGAGACATCCGGCGGCATCATCAAGGCGCGGGTGCCGGCCGAAATCCGGCTCAATGCGGGCGACCATGTCGGCCTGGCGCTGAGCAGCGCACGGCTGTCGCTGTTCGAGAAGGGCTCCGGCCGCGCGGTGCGAACCGCAATCCATGACGGGGCTTCCCAGGGAAGAGCGCATCGTGGCTGACGTGCAGATCAAAGCCGTGACCAAGAGCTTCGGCGAGCATGTCGCGGTGGACACCCTCGATCTGCACGTTTCCGATGGCGAATTCGTCGTGCTGCTCGGCCCGACCGGCGCCGGCAAGACGACGACGCTGCGGCTGATCGCCGGATTGGAACGGCCCGACACGGGCTCGATCCATATCGGCGGCCGCGATGCGACAATGTTGTCGCCGGCCGAGCGCGACACGGCCTTCGTCTTCCAGCAATATTCGCTTTATCCGCATCTGTCGGTCTTCGACAATCTGGCCTTTCCGCTGCGCTCGCCTGCGCGGCGACTGAGCGAGGACGCAGTGCGCCGCCGCGTCGAGGATGTGGCCAAGATGGTGCGTATCCACCACAAGCTGAACAACCGCTCCACCAAACTTTCCGGCGGCGAGATGCAGCGCGTCGCCATCGGGCGCGCGTTGGTGCGCAAGCCCTCGATCTATCTGATGGACGAGCCGCTGTCGTCGCTCGATGCCAAGCTGCGCGCCGATCTCCGGCTCGAACTGAAGCGCATCCAGGCCGAGGTCGGCGCCACCATGCTTTATGTCACGCACGACCAGATCGAAGCGATGACGATGGCCGATCGCATCGGCATTCTTACCGACGGCGTGCTGGCGCAGATCGGCACGCCGCGCACCATCTACTCGGAGCCGGCAAACCTTCATGTCGCCGCAAGGCTCGGCCAGCCGGCGATCAATCTGTTGCCGACCGGCCTGCTGCCGGATGGCGACATGCCGGCGGGAACCAAAACGATCGGCGCGCGTACAGAACATCTGTCGATCGGCAAGGCATCGAATGGCCCCGCCGACGGCGTTGTTAACTGGGTCGAGCATCTGGGCGACCAGAACCACCTGCATGTGACGGTGGGAAGCAGAAAGCTGGTGACGCTGACCGATCCCGACATCCAATTGGAAAAGGGCGACCGGGTGATTATCCGCTACCGGGCGCCGCTGTTCTTCGACCAGGCCGGAAACAGGATTGCAAACCGATGAGCCCTTGGACACTGGAAAAGAACGGGACACTGGAAAAGAGCGGGACGCTGGAAAAGACTGCGACACTAGACAAGACCGGGACGATGGACAAGCTTGACCTGAAGACGCTGATATCCGTCACCGCCGACACGATTGCCGCTCACGCCGAAGAGCTGACCAGGCTCGACCAGGCGATTGGCGACGGCGACCATGGGCTGAACATGAAGCGCGGCTTCGAGGCGGTGCGCGCCGAGGCCGACACGTTCGCGACAAAGCCGCTGCCGGACGCTCTGAAGGCGATCGGCACCAAGCTGGTAATGACCGTCGGCGGGGCTTCGGGCCCCTTGTTCGGGACGCTGTTCATGGCGCTCGGCAAGGAAATTTCCGTAGAGCCGGATCGCGCCAACCTGATGGCAGCGTTCGGCAAGGCGATCGAGGCGGTGGCAGCCAGGGGCAAGTCGCAGGTCGGGCAGAAGACCATGCTCGACGTGCTGCAACCGGTGCATGACGCCCTGCTGCAGGGAAAGACCGGATCGGAAATCGCCGATGTCGCGGACAGTGCTGCCGATGCCACCGTGCCGATGAAGGCCTTGCGCGGGCGCGCCTCGTTTCTCGGCGACCGCTCCATCGGCCATATGGATGCCGGGGCACGCTCGACCGCGCTTCTGGTGCGGGCTGTCACCGAGACCATCGAGGGGCAAGCATGAGCAATGTCGGCATCGTCATCGTATCGCATTCACCGCTGGTCGCCGAGGGCACGGCCGACATGGTGCGCCAGATGGTCGGCGACGAAGTGCCGCTTGCATGGTGCGGCGGAAACGGCCATGGCGGGCTGGGAACCAATGTCGAGGCGATCATGGGCGCGATCGACAAGGCCTGGTCGGAGGCAGGTGTCGCTATACTTGTCGATCTTGGCGGCGCCGAAACCAACAGCGAGATGGCGGTCGAGATGATCGGCGAGCCGCGCGCGCACAAGATCATCGTCTGCAACGCACCGATCGTCGAGGGCGCGGTGATGGCGGCGACGGAGGCGTCCGGCGGCGCCTCGCTCAGGGAAGTGGTGGCGACGGCACACGAATTGTCGCCATCGTGAATGAACAGGAATTTTGACTCAATGTCCGCATCCGCAGAAGCCACCGTTCTGATCACCCATGAGGTCGGCCTGCATGCGCGCCCTTCGGTGAAATTCACCAAGCTCGCCAAGACGTTTTCGGCCGAAGTCGAAGTTGCGCTCGCCGCCAACGGTCCTTGGTTCGACGCCAAGAGCATCGTCAAGGTGATGGCGGCCAAGGCGCCGAAAGGCACGTTGCTGCATATCAGAGCCAAGGGCGACGGTGCCGGCGAGGCGGTCGGCGCGCTCGTCGAGCTGGTGCGGCGCGACTTCGACGAGGGCGTGGACCATGCCCGAACCGCTTAAGCTAAAGGGGATCCCGGCTTCGGCCGGCTATGCCGAAGGGCCGCTGTTCAACCTCGACCCGGTCGTCGCGCGCTATAGAAGTAAAGCGACCGCAGCTGACGAGAGGCTCGCGCTCGAAACGGCAATCGGCACAGCGACAGGCCGGCTTGCCAAGCTGATCCAGGCAACCGAGGGCGATGCCGCCGACATTCTCGAATTCCAGCTCGCCATGCTGGAGGACGATGCGCTGACCGGCCCGGCCTTTGCCGCGATTGCCGCCGGCCAGCCGGCCGATGCGGCATGGCGGCAGGCGCTTGACGCCGAAATTGTCGGCTACGAAACGTCGGACCAGGATTATTTCCGGGCACGCGCCGCCGACATGCGCGACATCAGAGACCAGGTGCTTCGCGCGCTGACCGCGGACAGCGCGGCTGCCGCGCCGACAGGCGCCATCTTCTACGGCGAGGACATCGCGCCGACGCGCTTTCTCGAAACCGACTGGAGCGCCGGCGGCGGCATTGCGCTGAAAGCGGGCAGTACCGCCAGCCACGTCGCCATGCTGGCGCGCTCGCGCGGCGTGCCTATGATCGTGGGGCTCGGTGCTTCGCCGGCTGATCTTGCCGGCGTCGCCCTGCTCGATGCCGAGCACGGCGGCATCGTGTTGAGGCCAACAAGGGCAGAGGTCGAGGCGTTCCGGCAATCGTCGTCGTCTTTCGCGGCACGTCGCGACAGGGCGGAAACTTTTTTGGCTCGGCCGGCGCTGACGAAAGCCGGCACTGCGGTGCGGGTGCAGGTCAACATCGCCGATCCGTCCGATGTCGACGGTATCGATGTCTCGACCTGCGATGGCGTCGGGCTGATGCGGACCGAGTTCCTGTTCGGCAAGACGCTGCCGGACGAGGAATCGCAGTATCGCGCCTACCGCAAGGTGCTCGAATGGGCCGGCGACAGACCGGTGACCATCCGCACCATCGACGCCGGCGGCGACAAGCCGGTGCCGGGTTTCACCGTCGAGGAGGGTAATCCGTTTCTCGGCCTGCGCGGCATCAGGCTATCGCTGGCGAGACCGGAGGTTTTTCGGGTGCAGATCAGGGCGCTGCTGCGCGCCGCCTTGCATGGCAATCTCAAGGTGATGTTCCCGATGGTCGCCGTGTGGGACGAGTATCAGCGAGCAGCCGCGCTCTTCGCCGAAGAGCAGGCCGCGCTTGCGGCGCGCGGCGTCGCGCAAAAAATGCCGCCGCTCGGCATCATGGTCGAGGTGCCGTCGGTGGCGATCGCTCCTGAGGCGTTTGCCGAGGTCGCCTTCTTCTCGATCGGCTCGAACGACCTGACCCAGTATGTGATGGCGGCGGCGCGCGACAACGCGTCGGTTGCGCATCTCAATTCGATCAGGCATCCGGCCGTGCTTCGGCTGATCGCCTCGGTTGCGGCGTTCGGCCGCGCGCAAAAGATTCCGGTCAGCCTGTGCGGCGACGCCGGCGGCGATCCGGCGGCGATCCCGGCGCTGATCGAGGCCGGCCTGCGCGACCTTTCCGTGGTTCCCGCCCAGCTCGCAATGGCCAAGGCGGCCATTGCGGACGTCTCGATCTAGGCACCGGCATGGCCGACAAGACACCTGAAGCCGGCTCCGAAGAGGCGATCCGCGCCTATAAGACGATCCTGTCGCAGGTCCTCGACCAGCGCCCGTCCGGCATGCGCCAGCGCCTCGCCGACGCCTTGGGCAAGCATCGCAGCTTCGTCACCCAGATTTCCAGTCCGGCCTACTCGATCCCGATCCCGTCAAAACATTTGCCGGCTATTTTCGCCGTCTGCCATTTCAGCCCGGCCGAACGCGACCATTTTCTTGCCGCCTACCATCAGGCGCATCCGGGAAAAATGTCGCTGGCGCCCGGCATGCGCAAGACGCGGCATGTTTCGCTGATCGTTCCCGATTTCGGCGACGACAAACAGAACGCGGCGCTCGACAGGGCGGTCAACGATTTCATCCAGAAGATCACCAGCATCGCCGGCAAGGGCGGGACATAGTCGCGCCACGTTCAGCTATTTCGGGAGAGACGGCCATGAAGAAGTTTCTGAATTCTGTGGACACGGTGCTGACCGAAAGCCTCGACGGCTTCGTTGCCGCCCATGCCGACATCCTTGTGCTTGGCGACGAGCATAAATTCGTGCGCCGCAGGACACTCAAACCCGGCAAGGTAGCGCTGATTTCCGGGGGCGGCTCTGGCCACGAGCCGCTGCATGGCGGGCTGGTCGGGCATGGCATGCTGGATGCCGCCTGCCCCGGCCAGGTGTTCACCTCGCCGACGCCGGACCAGATGATGGCGGCCGCGGAGGCGGTCGACACCGGCGCCGGCTGCCTGTTCATCGTCAAGAACTACGAGGGCGACGTGATGAATTTCGAGATGGCTGCCGAAATGTCGGAGGGCGTGATGCAAGTAGTGACCAATGACGACGTCGCGGTCGAGAACTCCTCCTACACCACTGGCCGACGCGGCGTTGCCGGCACGCTGGTGGTCGAGAAAATCCTCGGCGCCGCGGCCGAGCAAGGCATGGCACTGAAGCCGTTGAAGGCGCTCGGCGAGCGCGTGAATGGCGCAACGCGCTCTATGGGCGTTGCGCTGACCAGTTGCACCGTGCCGGCCGCCGGCAAGCCGACCTTCGATATCGGCGACGGCGAGATGGAATTCGGCGTCGGCATCCATGGCGAACCCGGGCGCCGCCGCGACGCGTTGAAGAGCGCCGACGCCATCGTCGAGGAGATCTGCGCGGCTATATCTGGCGATCTGGGTGACCAGGCAAAAGGTCCGGCGCTGCTTTTCGTCAACGGCTTCGGCGGCACGCCGCTGATGGAGCTCTACCTGATGTACAACAGCGCCCGGAAAATCTTCGAGAAAAACGGCGTGACGGTCGCCCGTTCGCTGGTCGGGTCCTATGTGACATCGCTCGACATGGCCGGCTGCTCGATCACGCTGACCATGCTTGACGACGAGACGACCGCATTGTGGGACGCACCGGTGCATACGGCTGCGCTGCGCCGGGGGATGTAGCACGGCCAACACCGCGCCACGGCTATAAGAACAGTATTAAGCAAGCAGGCGCTTTCTACGACCTGGCCGGTTGCGGCGATAAAGCGGCGGTCACGTCCATTTCGACCAAAGCGAGGTCGCCAAGACGAATTTGCACGTGCTTGCAAAAACAGCATACGCTATTTCCAAGGACAGAAACATTCCTGGGAGAAAGCTGGATGGCGTCACGCTACCACGAGGTCTATGACGGCTGGAAACGCGATCCGGAAAAATTCTGGGCGGATGCGGCCAAGGCCATCGACTGGTTCTCGCCGTTCGACACGGTCTTCGATGCGAATGCCGGCGTCTATGGGCGCTGGTTTGGCGGCGCCTCCTGCAACACCTGCTTCAACGCCGTCGACCGCCACGTGGCGGGTGGCCGCGCCGATCAGATCGCGCTGATCCATGACAGCGCGATTTCCGGCACGGTCAGGAAATTCACCTATGCCGAATTGAAACGCGAGGTGGTCGCGCTGACGTCGGTGCTGAAGAACCGCGGCGTCCAAAAAGGCGATCGGGTCATCATCTACATGCCGATGGTGGCGGAAGCTGCGTTTGCCATGCTTGCCTGCGCCCGTATCGGCGCCGTGCATTCGGTCGTCTTCGGCGGCTTTGCTTCGCACGAGCTCGCCACGCGCATCGACGACGCCAGGCCGAAGCTGATCATTTCCGCCTCTTGCGGCCTGGAGCCCGGGCGCGTCGTCGCCTACAAGCCGCTGCTCGACAAGGCGATCGAGATGTCGCGGCACAACCCCGAAGCCTGCCTCATCCTGCAGCGCGATCAGCTGCGCTGCCAGCTAAAGGAGAACCACGACATCGACTATGCCGACGCCGTCGCCCGCGAGCGGGCCGCGGGCGCCAATGTCGACTGCGTTCCGGTGCTCGCCACCGATCCGCTCTACATCATCTACACGTCCGGAACGACCGGCCAGCCCAAGGGCATCGTGCGCGACAATGGCGGCCACATGGTTGCGCTGAAATGGTCGATGACGAACGAGTTCGGCGTCAAGCCGGGCGAGGTGTTCTGGGCGGCTTCCGACGTCGGCTGGGTGGTCGGCCATTCCTACATCGTCTACGGCCCGCTGCTGCATGGCTGCACGACCGTCCTGTTCGAGGGGAAGCCGGTCGGCACGCCCGACGCCGGAACCTACTGGCGGGTGATATCAGAGCATGGCGTGGTCGCGCTGTTCACCGCGCCGACCGCATTCCGCGCCATCAAGGGACAGGACCCCAAGGGCGAATTCGTCCCGAAATACGACCTGTCGAAATTCCGCACGCTGTTCCTCGCCGGCGAGCGCGCCGATCCGGAAACCATCAAATGGGCGGAGCAGAAATTGAACGTGCCGGTAATCGACCATTGGTGGCAGACCGAGACGGGCTCGCCGATGACGATCAACCCAGCCGGATTAGGGCTACTGCCGGTGAAATACGGCTCGCCCGGGGTGCCGATGCCCGGCTACGACATCCGTGTGCTCGACGATGCCGGCCACGAAGTGCCGCGCGGCACGTTGGGCAATGTCGTGGTCAAGCTGCCGCTGCCGGCCGGCTGCCTGCCGACGCTGTGGAATGCCGATGACCGGTTTCGCCAAGCCTATCTCGAGGAATTCCCCGGCTTCTACAAGACGGCGGATGCCGGCCTGATGGACGAGGACGGCTATTTGTTTGTGATGGCCCGCACCGACGACATCATCAATGTCGCCGGCCACCGGCTGTCGACCGGCGCCATGGAGGAGGTGCTGGCCGCGCATCCGGACGTTGCCGAGTGCGCTGTCGTCGGCGTCGCAGATGCGATGAAGGGCCAGGTTCCGCTCGGCTTCGTCGTGCTGAATGCTGGTGTCACGCGTGACAGCGCCACTATTGAGACCGAGGTGGTCACGCTGGTGCGCGAGCGGATCGGCCCGGTCGCCGCCTTCAAGACGGTGGTCACGATCAAGCGCCTGCCCAAGACGCGCTCCGGCAAAATCCTGCGCGGCACCATGCAGAAGATTGCCGACAAGGAAGACTGGACAATGCCGGCGACCATCGACGATCCGGTCATTCTCGACGAAATCACCGCAGCGCTGAAGGGACGCGGAATCGGGCTTTAGCTGCTTTCGGAGCGCGGCAGGCGGATCGCGGCTTCGGACGAATTCACGAATTCATCCTGCACTGCAATCGTCTGTTGTGCAATGCAGCAATAGCCCTTAAACCTTTGCGTGGGGGGCCATTCCGAAGGCACGGCATGGCTCAGCAAAAAACAACATTCGGCGGCGTCGACATCCTGCGTTTTGTCGCCGCTGTCCTCGTGATGGTCTACCACTACGGCTTCTGGGTGTGGGCGTTCCCCGAGGGCGTTTCGGCGCGTGCGACGGGCGGCATCCCGCCGCATCCGGAAATAGGCGGACTGGTCCAATTCGGATGGGTCGGCGTCCAGATATTCTTCGTCATCAGCGGCTTCGTCATCGCCTTCAGCGCCGAGCATTCCACACCGCTGCGGTTTTTCGAGGCAAGGGTGAAACGATTGGCGCCGGCCGTCTGGATCTGTGCGCCGGTCACCGCGATGGTGCTGCTTCTCGTCGATCTCAGTTGGCCGACGGACGCAGTCACCACGCTCATACGCACCGCCCTGTTCGTTCCGTTCAACCCCTGGGTCGACAGCGTCTACTGGACGCTTGGCATCGAGATCGCCTTTTACGCCATCGTCTGGATTCTGCTGCGGCTCGGCCGCTTCGACCTGATGGAAGCGGTGGCAGTTGCGCTCGGCGCTATCAGCACGCTTTTCTGGTGCCTGTACTATCCATTCGACTGGACGGACCTTGCCGAGGCGCGCTGGCTCGACCTGCTCCTGGTGCATCACGGATGTTTTTTCGCGACAGGTGTGCTGTTCTGGCTGATGCGTTTCAAGGCAGTCACGCCCGCCCGCCTTGTCTTCTGCGCCTTGTTCCTGGCCGGCGGCGTGCTGCAGATCATAAGTGCTGTCGACGTCCGCAGCATCAAGGTCGAAGCCGCGATGCCCTACGGGCCGCCGATCGTCCTGTTCCTCGCTGCCATGGCGCTGATGGCGTGGTCGTTACGGCTCGACCTGTCCTGGCGCGGCTGGCGCCGGATCGGCCTGATGACCTACCCTCTCTATCTGATCCATAATGTCGTCGGCGCAGCCATTCTCGGAGCCTTGATGCGTGCGGGAGTGCCATACCTGCTTTCGGTGGTCATCGTCGGGGCGACCATGATCGCCGCGAGCTGGCTGATTGCGATCGAGGCCGAACCGCGCATCCGGCTTCTGCTCGACCACACCATCTTCCGCTACCGTCTCAAGGCGGCGTAACGCGCCAGCGTTGTCACGCCGGTTCCTGGCTGCAAACGTCCTACGGTGGAATGTTCGGCATAAAGGAGGGTGCGGACGCTTTGCGCGACCCGTCGCGGCTCGGCGACCTGATCAAGAGAGGAAATCGACCGGCATCCTAAGGAACGTCATTCGCCATCGACCCTACCGGCTAGTGCACAGGCTGCCGGTCATGGTCTGTTCGAGGGGCATTCGTCTTCGCTCACGACGGCCTCGGCCCGGTATCGGCCTGACGGCGGAAGACGACGATGTGCCGGTCCTACAGACCGGCCTCAGCTGTTCACCTTCGTCCGCGCTTCCGACTTCTCCAGATAGTATGACGAATATCTGTCGAAGAATTTTTCCGAGCCGCCGATCGATCCATACTTCGCCAGCTTCTTCAAATCGACCTTGTTGAGGACCACGCCGACGATCTTGTTGGCGATATAGGATTCCGAACTCAATATGGATTGCACCATCGCACGCGGCGTGCGCCCCCACTCGGTCACGAGCACGAAGCCGTCGGCAAGCGGAGCAAAGGCCTTGGCATCGACCACGGGGCCGAGCGGCGGCAGATCGACGACGATGTACTGGAAGGTCTCCTTGGCATTGTCGATGAAACGCCGCATCCCGGCCGACGACAGAAGCTCGCTTGTGTGCGAGAAATGACCGCGCGGCACGGCGGGGACGATCGCCAGCTTGGTCTGCCGGTCGATTTTGCCAACGGACTGCCAGGTCTGCCCGCTCACCACCGCTTCCATCAGGCCTTGCTCGGCCTCCATGCCAAGGCTGCGGCTGAGGCCGGGGTTACGCAGGTCGCCGTCCACCAGCAGCGTTTTCGACCCGTTGGCGGCAAGCAATCCGGCCAGATTCGCCGCCACGGTCGACTTGCCCTCGCCGGGAAGGACCGAGATCACGCCAATGACCCGGCTGCCTTGCCCTTCCATCACCACGTCGAAGGCAATCTTGGCGCTGCGCAGCGTCTCGGAAAACATCGATGCCGGGGCGTCGATGCTCACCCGCATGCGCGCGCGTCTTTCAGCCGCCGACGGTGAGTGGGCGGTTTTGATATCCGCCTGACCGTCATCGCGCTTATCGTCCTTGGCGACCTTGCTGCCAATGATCGGCAGGTAGCCGAGGAATTTGAGGCCGACGCGATCGCGAACGTCTTCGCCGGTCCTGAAGAACCGTTCCCTGAACTCATTCAGGCCACCAACCCCGGCTCCCAACATCACGCCAAGCACGAGCGAAAGTCCCAGCACTATGGACGTGCGCGGGGTTGCCGCGGACTTCGGCAGCGTCGCGTCCGAGATGACGCGGATCTTGCCGACCGGGAAGGATTGCTGCTGGGAGGCTTCCTCGTAGCGTCCAAGGAACGTTTGATAGAGCGTCGAGAGCGCCGTTGCCTTCTGCTCCAGTTCGCGCAGCTTGACCTGCGACTGGTTGTCGATGGAACTCTTGCCAGCCGCTAACGCGACATTTGCACGGAGCGCCGTCTCGCGCGCGAGAGCGACTTCGTATTCGTTGCGGTAGCTTTCGGTCAATTGCTTCAACTCGCCGAATATCTGCGCCGATATGTCGGCCCTTTCCTTGGCAAGTGCGACCGCCTGGGGATGCTCAGCCCCGAAATTGGCTTCGATATCCTGCTGCCGCTTGGCGACAGTGAGATAGCGGGTCTTGAGTGTTGAAATGATCGAGTTGCTCGGCTGGTCGGCGGATATCGCGGCGTCCCTGAATGCGTTGTCCGAACCGCTTTCGACGATCGACTTGTATTGCTGGTAGCGGGCGCTGGCGCGGGCGGTATCGGCCTGCGCCTCAATGAGCTGGCCATTGAGGTCCGACAGTTGCTTGTCACTGATCAACTGGCCGTCATCGACGGCCAGCCCATGTTCGGCCCTGAACTTCTCGACGGCGAGCGCCGCTGCCTGGGAACTTTCGCGAAGCTCCGTCAGCCGACCTTGCAGCCAGACCGCCGCCCGCTCGGTCGCATCGAAGCTCGCATCGAGCTGATCGGCGAGATAGGCGTCGGCATAGGCTTTGGTGACCGCGGTCGCAAGTGCGGGGTCCGTCGCCTGGTAGGCGATGGAGATCACATAGCTTCGACCGATGCGCTCGGCTTGCACCTCGTCCTGCAGTTTGAGGATTGCGTAATCGCGCCGTGACGAGGCAATCATCGCGTCACGCGTCGCCGGGTCAAGCTGAGTAACGTCGGCCGTACCCACGGCGGGATTGGGACGGAAATACCGGACCACGCCGCGCACAAAACCGGCAGCCTTCGACACGGCCGACGTCGGAGGGTCCATGAAAGCGTCGTTCTGATCGAGTTTCTGCTTGTCGACGACTACCGCCGCCAGTCTCGCCGAGTGGAGTATTTCGATCTGGCTCAGAATGGCGGAGTCGGTCTGCATGCTGACCGACGCCGCCGAGACCTCGTCGACGACCTTGTTCAACCCTTCGTCGATCAGCACACGGCTCGTCGCCATGTAGGTGGGAGGCGTGGTCTGCAAATAGAGCACGCCCAGAAAAAGACCGATGGCAGCGCATGCCGCAACCACCTTTGCCTGCCTTGCTGCCATGCCGAGCAGGCGCTCGACATCGATAAAATCGTCGGCGCTGACTGGGTCCGAACTCGGCAATGGTTTCCTCTTGTCGAGAGGAAAATTGGCA
Organism: Mesorhizobium sp. WSM4817; assembly: GCF_055811135.1. NCBI lineage: Bacteria > Pseudomonadati > Pseudomonadota > Alphaproteobacteria > Hyphomicrobiales > Phyllobacteriaceae > Mesorhizobium > Mesorhizobium sp. WSM4817. The sequence continues at coordinate 42,659 of NZ_JBVVQQ010000028.1, forward strand.
TAATTCATCTTCGGTCCAATTCAAGTTTGCATCTAGAGCGGCGGTCTCTCAAGTCGAACGCGCCGCCGCTCTATTTTTGTTTGAGCCTCGGAAACCCTGTCTCCACTCGGGTCCGCTGCTCTCGTTTGCAGGCGCTAGAGCGGGAGCATCAGCATATGCCCAACGCAAGCTTCATGCCAGCCACCGCGAGACCTGGGCAGTCAAACATATCGGCATGTCTTGCGTACCATTCATATGCTTGCTCCCAAAAAATGGGCTTTATGCGGCCTCCACCCGGCGCTCATGCAACCGGACGAACTCCTGAAGCATCTCGAAGATCGGTCCCTTCATGTCGTCGCGCGCCAGCGCGAAGGCGACATTGGCCTGGATGAACCCTTCCTTCGAGCCACAATCGAACATCCGGCCGTTGAAGGGCTGCGCGAAGAAAGCCTGGCTTTGCGCAAGGCGGACCATGGCGTCGGTCAGTTGGATCTCATTGCCGGCGCCGCGCTGCTGATTGCCGAGCAGCCCGAATATTTCAGGCTGCAGGATATAGCGGCCGTTGATGTAGTAGTTCGACGGCGCATTCGCCGGAGCCGGCTTTTCGACCATGGCGGTGACCTCGAAGCCCGAGCCGACATCGGCGCCGCAGCCGACGATGCCGTATTTGCTGGTCTCGGCCGGGTCGCAGCGCTCGACGGCGATGACGTTTCCGCCGGTCTGCGCATAGAGGTCCGCAATTTCAGCGAGACATCCGCGACCGCCGAAGGACACCATGTCCGGTAACAGCAATGCGAAGGGCTCATCGCCGATGACTTCCCGGGCGCACCATACCGCATGGCCGAGACCTTGCGGTGACTGTTGCCGGATGAAGCTCGTCGCACCAGCCACGGGAAGCAGGCTTTCCAACGCCTGAAGCTGCGCCGTCTTGCCGGTCTGCTCCAAAGTTCCGATCAATTCTGGATGCAGGTCGAAATAATCCTCGATGACCGCCTTGTTTCGGCCCGTCACGAAGACAATGTGCTCGATGCCGGCTTCGAACGCCTCGTCCACCGCATATTGCACGACAGGCCTGTCGACGACCGGCAGCATTTCCTTCGGCATCGACTTGGTCGCCGGCAGGAATCGCGTTCCAAGCCCCGCTACCGGTATGACTGCCTTCCTGACTTTCTTCATTGCATATTCCTTCTGAGGAGATCGACTTCAACCTGTCGCAGGCCGCGAAAACTATTTTTCAGCTGCCTGCACCCTTCACCTCCCCCGCACCCACGGCAAATTGCGCCGCCAACCTTCGCAGCCGAACGGCGATCGGCATGCCCATATGCCAAACCGCCGCCGGATCGCTGAGCGCCGTCCACACCGCCTTGAGTGGGGATCGCGCCTTGATGTGCTGGACCAGAGAAAGGAACGACGCCGCCTTGCGCAGGCTGCGCGTGCGCCTTGCGAAAGCGGCTGCGGCCTTTGCGTCCATCGAATGGGCTCTGGCGAAAACGAGGTCGGCCTTACGCATCGACTCGACGTGATGAAGTTCGAGCACGCGGGAAATGGAGCCGGTCCGGATATGGTAGACATAGCCGGTCGTCGGCTCGACCACGCACTTGCCGCCCTTGGCCAGAGCACTGGCCAGCAGGATGTAGTCCTCGCCGATGATCAGGCTTTCGTCATAGCGAAGCCCGTTTTCGTTCAGAAACCGGCGCTGGAAGATCGGTTTGAGATAGCCGAGATTGAACCTGGATTCGAAGACCACATTGCCGGCAATATAGTCCGCCAGCGAGATTTCACTCAAACCCTCGAGATAGTCGGCCGGGAACATCGTCTCTTCGGCAACACCGTCCTCGCGAACCACCTGGAGATTGTCGACTGCGATCGCGGCGCCCGCTTTCTCGGCGCGGTCAATCATGGTGCAGATCCGCCCGGGATAGACCGCGTCGTCGGAATCGAGGACCGCCACCCACCTGCCGCGGGCAAGCTCAAGGCCGACATTCCTGGCGCCGCCTGGACCGCGGTTTTGCTCAAGTGCGACGACGCGGACGATGTCTTCGGGGTAGGATCGCGCCAGATCGAGCGTCCGGTCGCGCGACTGGTCGTCGACGACGATCACCTCCACGCTGACATCGCGCTGGGCGATGGCGCTGGCGATCGCCCGCTCGATGGTCAGCTCCGAATTGTAGGCGGCAATGACAAAGGTGACGTCAGGCTGCACGCTTGCCCCCTTCCTGCGGCGAGGGCAGGCCGTATTGGCGGATTTCACGCACGCCGACAAGACCGCTCACGACGCCGACATGCATGATGCCGCGAAGCACGCTGCGGTTCCTGCGCACGGGACTGATGGCGACCGGGATTGCCGATGCGAAACAAAAAACCGCCTTTGCCGAGGCGAGGCCGACTTGCCTGACCAACGCGAGGCCATGCGCGTCGCGCCCCAGCAGGTGCCCATGCGTCTGCCCGACGCGGAACCGGCGGCGACGGAGCCAGTCGAAAGCCGCCCTGGCGCGCGGCACCACTTCATCGACCCAGGCCTGCGGCGAAAAGGCGATGCGACCGCCGGCCTTGACCATATGGTCGAAGAATTCGGTGTCCTCGCCACCGGTCTGACCACGCGCCAGGCTGAATCGCCGGCCGCGGAGGCTGTCGGCGCCCATCCTGAGCAGGACGTTGCAGGTGTAGCCGGTGCGGATCTCGCCGCCCACCCAAACGGGCAAGGTGGAGTGAAAATCGCCGCGGCGCATCCAGTTGGGCGCATCCGGCCGATAGCGCGCCCGCACTGGCCCGAGCACGGCGGCAGCGCCACTCAAGTCCGCCGTCGCAACCAGTTCGACAAGCCATCTCGAGGATGCCGTTTCGTCATCGTCGAGGAAGGCGACGAAATCCGCCGTACTGGCGTCGAGGCAGGCATTGCGGGCGATTGAGATGTTGCGTGCCGGGCAATGACGATAGCTGATCGGCAGCTTCAGCGTCTCCGCCAGCGTTGCCACCAGCAGTTCGGCCGTTGGCCCGTCATCATTGTCGGCGACGATGACGCGGATGTCGAATCCCGAAGGCACGTCCAGGGCGGCTACCGAGCGAAGCGTGTCGGCAAGCTCCGGCCGCCTAAACGTGCAGACGCAGACGTCGACGCTGCGGTTTTTTTCGGCCACACCCATCACGCCACCCTTCTACGTTGCAATCGCGGTCCAAGCAGTTGCAGCCAGAAACCGACGGACCAGCCGAAATGCATGACCATCGCCGAAATCCCGGCAAGGGCGCTGTCCGGATTGCGCTGGCTGATCGCAATCCACACGCCATAACCGAGACAAACCGACGCCCACACCAGAATCGGCATGACTGCCAGCCAATGCACGAAGAAAAAGGCAGAGAGAAGGACGACAGGGAACACCAGGAGCGGCACCATCTGCCGGACCTTCGGTATCATGCGGTGCTTGAGAACGTTCTTTGCCCGGCCGCGGCCATAGCCGAGATACTGGAAATAGAGGCCGGCGAGCGACGAGCGCGGGTAATAGATCATTTGCGTCTTGCCGCTCATCCAGATCCGGTAGCCGGCCTTGCGCAGCCGGTAGTCGAGCTCCGCATCCTCGTTGTGGCTGAACGTCTCGTCATAGCCGCCCACCGCCTTGAACGCCGAAATCCGCATCAGCGCATGGTGACCGTGGTCGACCCACTCTCCCGCCGAGAGATGCCGGTGCTTGGAGCCGCCCGTGCCGAGCTTGGAATTCTGTGCAGCCGCAACCGCGTTCTGCACTGTGCCGCTGCCGCTGGTCAGCATCGAGACGACGACCGAATCGGCGCCGGTGGCCAGCGCCTCTTCGATTAGTCGGTCGCAATAATCCGGTGGGTAGCCGCCATGCGCATCGATGCGAATGAAATATTCAGCCCCATCGCCGTACCTGGCGATGGCGAGATTGATCGCCGCGCTCTGGAGGCGCTTTTCATTGTCAAGAAGGATGATCCTCGGATCCTTCCCGGCGATCTCCTCGACGATCGCCCTGGTGCCGTCCGTGCTACCGCCATCGGCAACGATGATCCGGGCGCCGAGCCTTTCGGCGGCCGGTCGAAGCTCGTGAACAAGCGCACCGATGTGAGCCGCTTCGTTCAGGCACGGAATCACGATCAGGTTGGACGGAAGAATTTTGGTCTGCATCATCGGCCCATGTCCATCCATAACCATCCTAAGCCAGTGCCTTGGCAGCATATGAATCGGGCACGGCCGTCAACCCGCGAAGCTTTTCGACAAGCGCCCGGCAATCGCTGCGATCGTGGCTCCAGGTTCGCGGATTGCGGGCAAGAACACGCGCCCGCAATTTCCCGAAACGATGCTCCTCCAATTCGCCCAAGGCGGCTTCGAGTGCCTCGGGCGTGGCTTGAGGCAAAAGGACACCGATTCCCTGCTGGTCGAGGAACCGGCCGGTTTCGGTGTGGCCCATCGAGATCGGCACGGCGCCGAAGCGGCAGCCCTCGTAGAGGCGGTTGGGCAGCAGCCATTCGGAATTCAGCCCCTGCTCGAAAAAATCGATGGCCCAGGAAAAATGGACCTCACGGTAGATCGTAGCCATATCCTCGGGATTCCGGTAGGGGCCGCCAAACGCGAGCCAGGGCTCGGATTCAACGAAACTGTGAAAATCCGGAAATTCGGAAAGCGCCGGACGGCCTCTGAGGATGATTTCGAAGCGGCCCTCGAGCCGTCGGGAAAATTCGGCCAGAAGCTCCAGGGAGCGGCGGCATCGGAGCGCGCCGAACCAGCCGATCCGCCAAGGCGGAGCGACGGGCTCCGCCGCCATGCGATCATTCAGCGAAACCGCGGCAGGCTCGAAATATTTGTTTTCGAGCAGTTCGACCGGCGCGGCAATCTGCCCGAACGGCTTGAAATAGTTTGCGATGAAGGCCGGCGAACTGGTGACTAGCAGCTTTACATCCCTGGCCAGATAGCGCTCCGCGCCGCGCATCGCCTTGCCCAGAAAATCGTCGCGAAGCATCAGACGATGGATGTCGAGACACTCATAGACGATCGGCACGGTTGCCTGGAATGCCGATTTGGCACGCCGGGCAAGCGCCAGCATTTCCAGATTGCGCGCGATGATGAGGTCGGGTCTCGGCATCGAACCGAGTTTCGACCCGATCGAAACCGCCGCCTTGGTGACCGCTGCCAGCCGTTGGGCGAATCGGCCGTCGCGCGTTGCGCCAAGATCGATCGGATGCAAGCCCTCGACCTCGGCGATCGGGCTTGCTGACCGGCGAAAGCCCGCCAGTGTGACCTGGGCGCCGCCTGCCTTGAGCATTATGATCCGCCGGCGCACTGCCGGGTCGGAGACGTCGTGCACCAAGTACAAGACATGCAGCATGAAAAACTCGACCGCTGTTGGCCCACCCGAAAGAATCCTAGTACAGCTCGTGCTGCATCGCAACATTTTTGGTGCAGCATAGCAGGGATCGACGTTTTTTGTGTCGACGTTTTTTGTTGCGCTGCAAAATTATTGCCGTAGTTTGGTGGCAGCATCGGGCATGGGTCGGGACTCCGGGACCGGCACGAAATCAGGGACCCTGAATTTGCAAGCCAATGCATTCGACCCGCCAGAGGGCTCTCTCCGCAGATCGGTCGGACGCGGCGCTATCATTACGGCTTTGGCGCAATCGGTGCGGGTTGCGACACAGATCGTCTCCGTCATCGTGCTGTCGCGCCTGCTCTCGCCGCAGGACTTCGGCGTCGTGGCGATGTGCGCGCCTGTGCTGGCTTTCATCGCGCTGTTCCAGGATTTCGGCCTGACCCAGGCGACGATTCAGAAAAGCGGAATCAAGCATGAGGAGGTCAATTACCTCTTCTGGGTCAATGTCGCGGTTAGCGCATTGCTCGCCTGCGTGCTTGCCGGCGCGGCGCCTCTGGTCGCCGCCTTCTATGGCGAACCGCGGGTGTCAGGCCTGGTGGCAGCACTCGGGCTGCAGATCATAGCCTATGGGCTGGGCGCCCAGCATCTGGCGCTGCTGACACGCCGAATGCAGTTCGCCCGCTTGGCCATCATCGACGTCGCAAGTGCCATTGTCGGCCTCGCCGTATCGATCGCCTGGACTTTCATAGACCGTTCCTATTGGGCGCTTTTTGCCGGCACCCTGACAGCAGCCGTACTGCCCACGCTTTGCTACTGGGCAAACTCGCGATGGCGCCCCAGCCTGCCGCGCAAGGTCAACGGCATTAGCGAGCTGATCAATTTCGGCGCCGGCATCACCGGGTTCAACTTCGCCAACTTCTTTGCCCGAAATCTCGACAATGTGCTGATCGGAAAATACTGGGGCGAAGCGCAGCTTGGACTCTATGACCGCGCCTACAAGCTGCTTCTGTTTCCGTTGAGCCAGATCACCAACCCGCTGTCGAAGGTCATGGTGCCGGCTCTTTCCAGGCTGAAGGACGAGCCGGATCGCTACCGCAGCGCTTACCTTCGCGTCATGCCGCTGATATTGCTGGTCGCACTTCCAGGTGTTGCCTTCGCCATCGCCATGGCCGACGTGCTGATACCGTTCGTGCTCGGCGAGCAGTGGCGGCAGAGTTCCAGCATCTTCCTGGCGCTCGGTTTTGCCGGGCTGCTGCAGCCGCTCAACAACCCGGCGGGATGGCTTTTCATCAGCCAGGGCCGCTCGGGCGATTTCATGCGCTGGGGCATCATAACAGCCTTGACGTCGGTGCTGGCCTTCCTGATCGGCCTGCCCTATGGCGCGCTGGGCGTGGCGATCGCCTATGCGGTCAGCGAGTATCTCAGAACGCCTTTTCTGTGGCTGTATATCGGAAAGACCGGGCCGCTGCGGGCAAGCCATATGCTTCGCGCGGCAACGCCCTTCGTGCTTGGCGCGCATCTAGCGCTTGCCGCGATCTGGTTCGCCAAGCCGTTGCTGCCGCAACAGCACATCTTCGCGATGGCGAGCGCGGTGGCGCTGTCCTACATGATCACGGTCATGACCGCGCTGGCGTTTGCTTCCGGCCGCGAGGCGTTGCGGGAGGCCCTAAAACTGTTGCCGGCACGGGCGCCTAAGGCAGCGCCAAGCGAGGCAAAGTAACTTGCACGGACATCCATACGAGGACCAGGTCTGATCCCATGCACTACCGATCGATCTCCGACATGAATGACGCGATTGTCAGGAACCTTCACCGGTTGCCGCGCGACATCGACCTGGTGGTCGGGGTCCCGCGAAGCGGCATTCTCGCCGCCACCCTGCTCAGCCTGACGGCGAACATTCCGATGACCGACCTGGACAGTTTCCTGGCCGGAAAGATCTATTCTTCGGGCGTCACCAAACGCCGCGCCGCGCTCGACCGCCAGGCGACCGATATGCGCAAGGTCCTGGTGATCGACGACAGCGTCAGCGGCGGCGCTGCCATGAGAGAGGCGCGCAGCCGGGTAGAGGCCGCCGGCATCAAGGCGGACTTCACCTTTGCCGCGGTGTTCGGCCTGCTGCCCCAACACGAGGAAACCGACATCGTCCTCGAGGTCGTGCCGCATCCAAGGATGTTCCAATGGAACTTCATGCACCACAAATTCCTCGCGCAATGCTGCGTCGACATTGACGGCGTGCTTTGCCTGGACCCGACCGAAGCAGAGAACGACGACGGCCCCGCCTATGAGAAATTCCTGGGCGAAGCGCTGCCTCTGTTTGGCCCGACCCGCAGGATCGGCTGGCTCGTCACCAGCCGGCTCGAGAAATATCGCGCGCTTACCGAAGCATGGCTGGCAAACCACGGCATAGAATACGACAAGCTGATCATGCTTGACCTGCCGAGCAAGGCAGAACGGCAACGGCTTGGCGTGCATGGCAGTTTCAAAGCCGATTTCTACCGCAAATCCGATGCCATCCTGTTCATCGAAAGCGAGCACCAGCAGGCCCTCAAGATCGCCGAGCTTTCCGGCAAGCCGGTGCTGTGCGTGGAAACGCATCTGGTAATTTATCCCGACACGCTGTCACTTCCGGCACTTGGACAGGCGGCGCGCAACCTTCCGGGCAGGTTGCGGCAGATCAGTTCGCCTGACGGGCGTAAGACGGCAATCAAGACCGTCGCGCGCACGCTGCTTGGCGAACGCGGTTACGAGACGCTCAAAAGCCGGGTCAAACGACCGGCTTGAACCTGGTTCGGGACTTAAAGCGCGTCACGCGACGCGCGTTTTTGCGCGACATGCGTTAAGCGGCTTGCCGCGAAGGCGGTCGTGTCGCCCTCTCGAGCATCGAGAAGAAGGTCGCGAACTGACCCGCCGGATCGAGTTCCGGGCGCTCGGAGAATGCACGCGCCGCCGCTGAGAGCCGCCCATATTCCTGGCTGTCGGTCCACAGACGCCTGACCACTGCCACCCAGTCGGCGAGTGGGGCATCGTAATCCAGCACCACGCCACCGGAGCCGATCGCTTCGGGCAGGCCGCCACGACGCGAGCCGACGACTGGAATGCCGCTGCAATGGGCTTCCGACGCCACCCGGCCCCAGGCCTCTTCCCATTTGCTGGGAGCCAGCAGGATTTTCGTGCGGCCGTAGACCGTCTTCATGTCGTTGGTCCGGCTCTCCAGCGTGACGTTGCCGAGCGGCGCGATCGTCTGCTCGATCCGGGCCCGATGATCATCGTCAAGCTTCCAGCTTTCGACGAACAGGAACGGGATTTCAGAGCAGGCGACGGCGATGCGCACCGCAAGCTCGAAACCTTTTTCCTCATAGGGGTTGATCAGCGTGACAAACTCGCCGGTCGTCGGCGTGCGGTAGAGCGCGGGATTGATGGTCGGCGGAATAACCGTCGAATCGATATCGAATTTTGCCTTGTAGGTGCGCGCCGTGAACTCGGAATTGGCGATGTAGAGCGCCGAATGAAGCTCGCGCAGATCGCCGCCCAATTCGTGGAACTCGACATTCCTGAGATAGACGACTAACGGCACGCCTTCGGCCTGCAGCGCCTTACCGATCGGAACCGACTTGTGGCACTGGACCACGGCGACATCCGGCCTCAGCTTTTCGACGGCAAAACCCGCCGCCTCCCAGGGAAACCAGGCGCGCACGACCGGATAGCCCGGAAAGCTGTCGATGACAGCGCGCTGCCTCAAAAGCTTCATCTTGGCGCGCGCCTTGTAGCCGAAGACGCCCTGGCCGAACAGGGCGGCGAGCACCGAAGCCTCATGCCCGCGCTCGAGCAACTGTTCGGCAAGATGATGGGTGCTGGACTGGACACCGCCGCTGAACTGGGGCGTGTAACCGTTACCGCCTGCAAAAAGCACTTTCATGGTTTCGGCTCCTTGTCGCATTCTCAAAGTTTAACGGGCAATGACACACGGCTTATTTACGGATGCTGGCTTGCGACCCGCTTCAAGCATCCTGCTGCGTCTCTAAATTGGCGAACGGATTGGTGCATGGCTGCCATCCGGTGAAGCGGACCGGGTCGGCTGGCGAACTGCGCCGGGCGTAGTCGGTCAGCATATGGAACTCGGCAATGACCCAGCGGTCGAAATGTCTCAGATCCTCTTTTTTCTTTTCGGGCAGAAACCGGCGGGCGGCGCCCAATTTCAGCTCCTCAAGCAGAGTGACAGCATCGCCCAGCTTTGTGTTCGGAAATATCCAGGGGTTCCGCTTCTGGAATTCCAGGACGAACTGCTGCAAGTGCTCGATGCGCATGTTCAGCCTGCCGAAATATCGTTCGAGCGTGACGCGCACCAGATCCTCGTCCGAAAGCGAGGAAACGGTGGCGTAGGCGATGCCGGTCGAAGCAACTCCGCCAGCCATGATGGCCAGTGCCGCGCGTCGCGAAACCGTGATCATCCGGCCATTTCCTTTCCTGCTATCCGGCTCGCCGCCCGCAGGGAGAGGGCTGCCGCCGTCAGGCTCGGGTTGGCGCAGGAACAGCTTGGATATGTGCTCGAGCCGACGACAACCAGGTTCCTGAGCTGATGGTGGATCATGTCCCGATCGATGACCGAATCCGCCGGGCTCGAGCCCATCCGCAACGTGCCCTGGACATGCGACTCGGTGCGCCGGATGCCACGATCGAAGATCTCTTCGACCGGTAGCGGCGCCAGAAGCGCCGCCAATTTCTCCTTTGCCCGCGCCATGCCCTTGACGGCATAGTCGGATGCTCCCGCGAAACTGACGAAGGCGTTTTCATCCTCGTCGAGAATTACGAGATTTTCCGGGTCGAGCAGGTCTTCGGTAACAATGATGATGGGAAGCGTCTGACGGACACGTCCCTTTTCAGGGCGCATCCCGTGCTGCCAGCGGTTTTCGAAATAGACCAGCGCCGCCGCATGGTCCGATCTGTGAGCGCCGTCATAAAGGCCGAAATTCAAGCCGGTGGTGATGGTGCTTCCGTCGAAATTATCGACACCGTCGAGATAGGCTTCGAAATTCCATCCGTAGGATTCGTGCAGGCCGCGCCCGACGAATTCGCCCGACAGGCCGGACCGCAACATGATCGCCGGGCTCTGGATGGCATTGGCGCCCAGTATGAAAAGATCGCCGCTGACCGAATATTCCTTGCCCTCATGCACGAATGCGACCGAACGGACCGAACCGCCGATATAGTCGAGCCGGCGCACTTCAGCGCCAAGGCAGACCGAAACGTCGGGATGCTCGAAGACGTGCATCAGGCCATTGTTGGCGGTGAATTTGGCATCGACCGGGCATAATCCGCACCGCAAGTTGGCGCAGCAAGAAGACCGTTGCGCGGTCGGCACGCGCGCGCGGGCTGTCGGCATGACAAAATGCTGGTCCGGCTGCGCCGCTTTCATCATCCGGTCCGGCGTCGACATGTGATGCGGTGGCTGGGGAAATGGCCTGGAACGCGGCATCATCGCCGCCATGTCGGGGTCGCCTGAAATCGACATGACGTCCTCTGCATCGCAGTAAAACGGCTCGAGCTCGTCATAGCTGATCGGCCAGTCGTTACCAACGCCGTAGAGGCTTTTCAGCCTGAAGTCGTTCGGGTGAAAGCGCGGCGTCTGGGCGAACCAGCAATTCGTTCCGCCACCCAATCCGATGGTGTAATTCCACGGCTTGTCAGAGTTGGTCTTGTAGGTGGTCTTGTCCTCGATGTCGGCGTTGACGTTCTGCTCGAGCTGCCATTCATGCGTGTTGTGCCCGCCCCATTCCAGAACCAGAATGCGTGCCTTTCGCTGCTTGGCGAACGCATGCAGGAAGAAGGCCGAACCGAAACCGGAACCGACTGCGACAAGATCGAAATGCTCGTTGGCGATCTGTTCCGGCCTGATGCCCAGCACCATCAGAGAAGACCCCTTGTTGACACGAGCGCGTTCATCGAAGCCTTCGCGATCGTCCTTGATGTCCTGGCCACCGGCCTGTCCCGCCTGATCTCACGCCGCCATCCTGCCGATCGAGTGATATTCGATGCCGTAGCGAGCGATGACCTTGGGGTCGTAGAGGTTTCGACCGTCGAAGATGATCGGCGTGGACAGCGCATCCTTGATCGCGTCGAACGACGGTGCCTTAAAATTCTTCCACTCGGTGGCGATCATGAGCGCATCGGCGCCACGCAGCGCTGCCTCCTTGGTCCCGCACAAGAGCAGATCCTCGCGCAGTCCGTAGACGGCCTGGCATTCCTGCATCGCCTCGGGATCGTAAGCCTGCACTTTGGCGCCGGCCTTCCAGAGCGCTTCCATCAAGACCCGAGCCGGCGCCTCACGCATGTCGTCGGTATTGGGCTTGAACGCCAGGCCCCACAGCGCAAAAGTCTTGCCCTTCAGATTGCCGTTGAAATAGCGGTTCACCTTGTCGAACAGGACCGATTTCTGTTCGTTGTTGCGTTCCTCGACGGCGCGCAGCAGCTTGGCATCGAATTTGACGCCTTCGGCGGTCTTGATCAGGGCGCGCACGTCCTTGGGGAAGCACGAGCCGCCATAACCGAGGCCCGGATAGATGAAGTGGTAGCCAATGCGCGGATCGCTGCCGATGCCCTTGCGGACCTCCTCGATGTCGGCGCCGAGTTCCTCGGCCAGATTGGCCATTTCGTTCATGAAGCTGATCTTGGTCGCCAGCATGCAATTGGCCGCGTATTTGGTGAACTCGGCGCTGCGCACATCCATCACGATCATCTTCTCGTGGTTGCGGTTGAATGGAGCGTAAAGCTCACGCATCACCGCCTCGGTGTCCTCGCTGCCGGTGCCAACGATAATGCGGTCGGGCTTCATGCAGTCGGCCACCGCGGAGCCTTCCTTGAGGAATTCCGGATTGGAGGCGACGTCGAAAGTAAGATCCTCGCGGCCCCGCGCCTTCAGCGTCACGGCGATCCTGGCCTTAATCTTTTCGCAGGTGCCGACCGGCACGGTCGACTTGCCGACGACGATCTTGGGCGCATCCATCTCCCGGCCGATCGCCTCGGCAACGGCCAGCACATATTTGAGGTCGGCCGAACCATCCTCGCCCGGAGGCGTGCCTACAGCGATCATCTGGATCTGGCCATGCTTGACGGCGGCCGCGGCGTCGGTGGTGAACTTGATGCGGCCGGCCGCATGGTTCTCCTTGACGAGGTTTTCGAGCCCGGGCTCGAAAATCGGAATGAGGCCCTGATTGAGCCGCTCCACCTTTTTCACGTCGATGTCGACGCATAATACCTGATGGCCGACTTCGGCAAGCACCGCCGCCTGCACCAGACCGACATAGCCGATTCCAAAGACAGTCAAATTCATGTGATTTCATTCCTGTTCAAGACTTCGGAGCGCTTTCGGCCCGGCCGGTTCAGATTGGTCTTTATTTAATGCTGCATGCCAGCGATTCCGGAAACTGGCATGGCTGGCCGAGCGCCGTGAATGCGATGCGATCCACTTGCAAGGTAAGCTTGCGACCCGGATCCGAAAACGGCCCCAGCCATTCCTTCATCGTGTCGCTGCCCCAGAGGCTAAAAAATATCTTTTGCGCATGGCTGGGCAGCTTTGCCGGATCGGTGATCGTGTTCACCAGCTCGCCATTGACGTACCAGCGCAGCCGGTCCTTCTCCCAGACGAAGGCGTAATCGTTAAAAGCCTTGTCGGTGCCGCCAGCTACATCCACCACTTTCTCGTTATTGCCCTTGCCGGCGATGTAGGCGTTGACCTGCACTTTGGAGGTGTCCTTGGTCAGCACCTCGAAGTCGATTTCATCCCACGGCTGCTTATCGGTGGGGCCGATGTAGGTGAAGAAGGAGGCGTTGATGCCAGAGCCCGAATCGGTTTTCATCCGCGCCTCATAGGTGCCATAGCCGAAGCGCTGCTTGGATTGGACCTCGCCGCAGGCAAAGTCGCGATCCTTCACTTTCTGCTTTTCGAAACCGAGCGTCAGCATGCCATTGGAAAGCTTGACCTGTCTTTTGGACCAGATGCAGTTCTGATACTTGCCGTTCGCCCAGCCGTCGGCAATGTACCAACGCGCCCGGTCGAAGCTGGTGAAATCATCGACGAACGATGGCGCAGTCGGGATGTCCTGCGAACGGGAAGGGGTCGGGCCCGCAACCAGGCTGCCGAGTGCGACCAGCAGAAACGCTCCGCCCGAACATAGCTGCCTCAGTTTCCCTTGCCTCATCATGTGCGTGAACGGCCGGTCGCCGGTTGCTCGGGTGGACGTGCTTTTCGAATCCGCGTTCATACCAAACTCACCTTGTGCTGTGCGCCCCCCCAACCCAAATCGATGTTCAAAACCATGACGAAACGAGCTGATCTTGACCTTCTGCCGGTAGCTTCCCCGGTTGCCTGCTTCTTGCCCAGTGGCGCCACCCAGGCTCTTTGAAATTTCACCCCGCGCCGGCGGCCGGGTTGGCGAAATCGGCCTTGTTGGCCGAGCCAGGTTGGGCGCTTTCGTCGAAGATAGCATCCAGCGAATGCCGGAGACCCTTCATCAATTCGTTCTGGCGGGCGAGCGCCGCGATGCGCCGCTCGTAATTCAGGATCGACTTCGTCAGTTCGCTGACCTCGGAGGATCTACTGGAGGAGGCCGCGCCATTTTCGATCGCCTCGACCAGGAAGGCGGCGTTGGTGGCCTTTGTCCGGTAGCGATTCTCAAGCCCGTTTTTCTCCGCCTCGATCTCGGCTGCGATCTGGTCAAGCAGCTTTGCCAGGCGGTCAAGGCGCGAGATATCGGTCTGCCTGTCTCGAGCCGGATCCCTTGATCTGAAGCCAAATATGGAGGCCATGCGCTCAGTTTCCTGTCATAGCCGGCCTAAGCTGTCCTTGTGCCCGGCCGGGCCAAAAAGTTCTTGTCGCATCGTCCAGCTCCTCTCACAGGCGGACATTTTCGGCCGATTCAAACAGCCAATCAAAATTGCTGCACCGCAACATACATGCCATTCCCAAAGCGAGTAGGCAACCACCTAGTGCGGCGAATCGGAAATTCGCATCGTTTTGAGGCCGGGTAAGGACCTGTTGACATGATCGGTGTGGCGCGCCGGCGGACCAGCTCAAGCCTCGCCGACCGGGCTGGTTGCGGCCATGAGAAAGCGCCGCGACGGCACAGGCTGTTTCGAGCCAAAGCCGGCGCGGCGAAACAGCGCATCCAGCTTGTCGGCGGCCACGCCGCGAACGATGGGGATGAGATTGGATTGGCTGGCCAGGGCGTAGGCCGCAGCCGCTGTCAGCCCTCTCTCGTTCTTCACGTCGAGGAAGTTTCGCAACCGATATTTGTCGCGCACCTGCCGTTCGTGCTTTCTGAGCACGGCCTTGGAGCCTTCCGGCAAACTGTCGATCGCCAGCAGCGCCAGATCCGCGTCGGCCAGACGCTTGAGATCCTGCGTCCTGTGCTGGCCGCTCAGCGAATCCGCGCGAACGATCGCTCCGTAGCCGCAGGACCTGATGACCTTGAAGCGCGCCCCGCAAGCAACTGCGCGCGCGTAGAGTTCATAGTCTTCGCCCAGCCGCAGGTTTTCGTCATAGCGCAGCCCATGCCGGTCCAGAAAAGCGCGGCTGATCACCGGCTTGAGGAAACCCAACTCACCTCTCTGCACACGACGACTGGAGATGTTGCCTTCGATGAAGCGCTCGAAATCGAGAAATTCCGGATCGGCCGCAAACCGCGGAGCGGTGATTTTCGAAACGTCGGTCGCCGCATCGTCCCTGATCATCATGATGTTGTCGGCAGCGAAATCCCAATCGGCGCTGGCGAACAACTCGCGAAATCTGCCCTCGAGAAAAAAATCGTCGGCGTCCAGAATGCTGATGAACGGCGATTTGGAGCTGGCGATCGCGGCGTTGCGGGCCAAGGAAGGACCGCCGTTGACGTCGAGCCGGATGACGGAAAGCCTGCCGCTGCCATCGTCGGCCGCCCGAACGACTTTCGCGGTATCGTCAGTGGAGGCGTCATCGACGACGACGACTTCGGCCACTTCCGGCTCGCGCAAGGCCGATGCGATGGCAACCGCAATTGTCCGCGCCGCGTTGCGAGCAGCAATGATCACGCAGACTTCCGGTTCTGTCATCAATTCGCCTCTCGACTGCACAGGTAGCTCCGAATTTTCTCCCCCAATGCAGCTCTCGTTCTCACTGACTGCCCGGCTGTACGAAACATCAGCCGGCGCTTATGCTGCGATTGCGAAGCATCGTTAAAATCACTCGCTCCGTCCAGTCTTTCCTTTCGGGGTCGTCATGGCGCAAATCGACGGGCGGTGAAATGCCAGCGGATAGGCGGGCCGCTTCGCACACCATCCCTGCGCATTCTGGATGGGGTCAGCGCACTCGAATCGCTGATCACCAGGTCGATCGACAGGGTTTAGGCAGTGGTGGCCGAGTCAGAGGATCCGAGGCTGAAGGGGAAATCACAAGTCGGTTGCCCAGGATGCTGTCGGGCGAGCAGTGCGCCAGGGACCCGGCCGACGCTACCTGCCGTCAGGTCAGTGGAGGCTTCTCCTGGCACTGAACTTCTCGCCATCGGCCGCTTCGGTCGAACTCAGCCTTCGTTCGACGTCGCGAATCTTGTCAGCCGACGTCGGGGTATTTCTGGCAACCATGGCGAAAACGAGCAGAAAGTAGCCCAATTGAATGACAATGGCGCAGGCTATAGCGCGAAGTAGCGTTGCGCCTAGCGTAGCGCCGTCGAGATAAGACCAGGCGACCACGATCGCCAGCGCGAAAATCATGCCGATAATGAATTTTGGTAGCGACATACCCGACAGCCCGTCAACCTGCTCGGGCAAAAATCGATGATTGACCATCCCGAGCCTCCCTTCGCCATGCGAGCTTGTTGAGGCCACCCGCTTTTTTTTGGCCGGTTGCTTCCAGCCTTCCCACGCTGTCCATACTCTGACAGAAACAATTTGCAACTCTATTAAGGTGTGCAATAGCGGGCAAGGCCAGCCGCAAATTATTTTGCATAAGTTCGGGGGATCGACTCTGCCATGTTGCGACGCACACCCCCGTATCACGACCAATCAGCCGGTCTGGACTCACTTCAGTAAGAGCCATAATATTAATCAGTATTTTACTTTAAGAGCGCTCTATATTTTACAAAGCTACAGCACGATATTTCTCAACCATGCGGCACTAAGAGCGACACGCCCAAAATCAGCCTCAAAAAGGCACTAAATTTTTCAAGGTTGCCCATAGTTTGTCACGAACGCGCCATAAAAGGCCAAAATTTGCGCAGGACCGGTTTATTATTTAATCAATGCATGACGCGATTATTTCAGGCGCTCAAGGAATTGTGTGTTGCGATGCAGCATTTTTTTGATATCGTGCGGCAAACCATCCGTTCAACGTATGGAGTTTATGCATGAGGGACGTAGCCAAGCCGGCCGACGCGGATTTTCCACAGGCCGGTATCGACTTTCCACCAATCGGCGGCCTGCTCAAACGCAGCTTCGATATCGCCGGTTCACTGATTGGGCTGGTTGCTCTCAGTCCGCTGTTTGTGATGGTCGCGCTGCTTGTCAAGTTTTCCGACGGCGGGCCGATTTTCTACGGTCACAGGCGGATCGGGCGGGGCGGACGGATTTTCCCGTGCCTCAAGTTTCGCACCATGGTGCAGAATGGCGAACAGGTGCTGGCGGCATACCTTGCCGCCAACCCGGAGGCCAAGGCCGAATGGATAGCCACCCGCAAGCTCAAGAACGATCCACGCGTCACGCGTGTCGGGGCCGTGCTGAGGAAGCTCAGCCTCGATGAACTGCCGCAGATCATCAATATCCTTCAGGGTGACATGAGCCTTGTCGGTCCTCGCCCGGTGGTGCGCGACGAGCTCGAAATCTATGGCAGTTCGGCCGTCTATTACCTGAAATCGCGCCCTGGCCTGACCGGGCTCTGGCAGGTCAGCGGCCGCAATGACGTTTCCTATGACAGCCGAGTCGCATTCGATCGCCACTATGTCGAGAACTGGTCGCTGTTCGAGGACATTCGCATTATCATCAAGACCGTGCCTGCCGTCTGGATGTCGCGGGGCTGCTATTGACGGGCCGGGAGTCGGTTGTGTGCGGAGGAGTGACTGTCCAGGCGCCAAGCATTCTGCAGCAAGCTTCATCGGGCCGGGCTAAAGCGAATCGGAAAACGTACAGTTGAAAACAAACATCTTCGACATCTCCTGGGCCGGCACGGTTAGCAATCGCATGCGACGGATGCGGCTTATGACCACTTGCCTCGCGCTGGCGCTCGCCGTTCCCCAACTCGCCGCGGCCGACGAGTACCGGCTTGGATCCCAGGACAAGCTGACCATCCGCGTGGCCGAATGGCAGACCGTTGAAGGCACGTTCCGCGACTGGACGGCCGTCAACGGAGAATACACGGTCGGCCCGTCTGGAACATTGTCCGTGCCGTTCGCCGGCGAAATGCCGGCATCCGGCAAGACCACATCCGAGATCGCGGCAGCGATCAGCCAGGCGCTCCAGCGCAAGCTCGCTCTGGCCGACCGGCCGGAAGCCTCCGTCGAAATGGCGCAGTACAGGCCGTTCTACATTTCCGGGGAGGTCCAGACGCCGGGCCAGTATCCCTACGTGCCCGGCCTGACCGTCCTGAGGGCGATGAGCATCGCCGGCGGCGTCCGGCGGGCCCCCGAAGGACAGCGGTACGCCCGCGACATAATCAACGCCAAGGGCGAGTTTGACGTTCTCCAGGACCAACGGGTCCGACTGATCGTTCGGCGCGCGCGCATCGAAGCGCAGATTGCCGACAAGCCGACATTCGACGTGCCGAAGGAGGTGGCCGAGGATCCGAAGCTGGCAAGCATCGTTGCCGACGAGATGGCGATCCTGACGGCCGATCAAAAGAATCTCAAACTGCGCCTTCAGGCGCTCGACGATTTGAAGAAGCTATTGCAGAGCGAGATCGATTCGCTGCAGAAAAAGATCGTCAACCAGCAGCGGCAGGTCGACCTGGCAAAGGAACAGCTCAGCGGCATCGGTTCGCTTGCGCAAAAGGGCCTTGTCGTCAACACTCGGGTTCTGACTTCGCAGCAAACGATCGCCGACCTGGAAGGAAAAATCCTGGATTACGAAACGGCTATCCTCACCGCCAGGCAGTCGATCAGCAAGGCCGACCAGGACGCCATCGACCTGGAGAACACCCAGAATGCGGATCTCGCCACCGGCCGGCAACAGGCAGAAGCCGATCTCAGCGAAACAATGCTCAAGATGAACATGCACACCGGCCTGATGGCCGAAGCCATGTCGGGGAGCCCGGCGCTACAACGCTATCGCGACGGCGAAGAGCCAACGATGTCGTTTGGCCTGGTTCGGGTTGTCGACGGCAAGACCAGCGAAATCGCTGCCAGCGAAGATACGCCCGTGCTGCCTGGGGACGTGATCAAGGTGAAGCTGGTGCCAATGGCAAGCCAGTAGGCATTGGAGCGATCGGCCGATCCGACCGCGCCGTACAGATCCGATCTGCAAGGAGTTCGACCCGGACGAGTTCGACCTTGAACTCGTCGACACTGTGCTCGCCGCCCCGACAAGCTGGCCTACCGCCAACTCGGGACGTGAGTAATTGCAGCGCAAGGAGATGTTGTGCTTTAGTTGCAACTTAAATCCGAGGAGGACTTTGTCGTGCACAGTGAAAGGGGCGAAATCGTCAGTCGAGAAAGAGAATTTCACAATCTCAGATTCAGTCAGGAGGAGGATCCAAGAGGAAGCCTGGACAAGTGGTATCGAACAATTCGTCACGGCGCTGAACGTCAAGACGAGCAGATAAAACGGCTTTCGAAAAACGCAGACGTGCTCGAGTACGGTTGCTCCGATGGGGGGTGGTCTCTGCATTCCCTGCACCTGCCCGATCTTTGCCGATCTCTGACGGGGATTGATATTTCGGATGTAGCAGTAAACAAGGCGAACGAACGGGCGAGCACGCTTGGAAGCACGAACGCTACATTCCTGGCGATGAATGCGGAAGCCATGTCGTTCGAGGACAACAAGTTCGACCTGGTGTATGGACGCGGGATCATCCATCACCTGGACCTGGACCGGTGTTTTTCCGATGTGGTCCGTGTCCTGAAGCCGAACGGCGTGGCGTCCTTCTACGAGCCGATGGGACACAATCCGCTCCTGAATGCCTACAGAAATCGGACACCCCTCATCCGCACCGCTGATGAACATCCCTTGCTAATTTCGGACTTCGCTTTGGCCCGCCGCTATTTCAGCAATGTCCAGGTGGACTATTTTGGCCTGTGCTCCGTAGGAAGCGCGCTGATGCCGCGAACCATCTCGGAGACCGTCTACAAAGTTGGCAAAGCTGTCGATTCAGTACTTTTGACGCTTCCCTTTGTGAAGCGGTTCGCATGGTATGCGCTCCTGACCCTCAGGGCCTGATCAATAGGCAGCAAACCCAACTCGGGCGAGGCTCGCCTGCTGCCTGTGAGATGAAATGATTGCTTGGCCTTGGCGCTGTCAGGCGGCGTTTTTGTGCGCGGCACCAAAAATCAAGGTAATATTTTAGCCCTTTGCTTAGCGCCCCGCGGTTTCTGGTTCCGCGAGGTCGGCCGCGGTCCATCTGGGACGGGCGACATGCACCCTGACCAGCCTGAAGTAGCTGTAATACAGGAGGAAGGAGCCCATGATGTAGGGGTTGAAGGTGTCGATCTCAACGAAGGACCGGATGAGCAGAAGCACCATCACGCCGCCAAGAATCACCGACTCGGCTTGCCATGTCCTGAATATCAGGGCCGATACATGGCCCCATAGCGTGCGCACGATGATCAGCGAAATCATCGTCGCCCCGACATAACCTAGCTCGACGAGGGCTTCGATATAGGTGTTGTGGAAGTGGAAGCCGCTTCGGGTGGTGATGTAGAATTCGTTCCAAAGCCGCTCGGCCTCGGCGAACCCCTGCACCCAATAGGCCGCGTAGCCGACGCCGAGGACTGGCGCCTGCTGCGCCGCTTCCCAGCCCTGCTCCCAGAGATAGGTCCGTCCGGTGAGCGTGGAATCCTTTCCGAAGGCGCCAAGGACGAAATCCAGAAGTCCTGCAAAGGCAACCGCGGTGACCACGACCAGCCCGCATGCGCCGACCACGAAAATCACCCGTCGGTAGCGGAGTGGAAGCTTCTTGGCCATGGCAAGCAGAGCCACCAGAGCGAGAACTGCCGGTATCGAAGCCGTCGAGGTGGCGGAATGCGCCATGATCAGAAGATAGGCCGATAGGACGAAGATGGGCGCCGTCAGGATAAAGCTTATCCGGCCGCGCCTGAGAAAGACCAGGAAGACAATGCAAAAATAGATGCCAAGGGAGGCGACAAAGCCGAGCTGGTTCTTGGAGCTGAATGCGCCGACGAAATTGTACGTCCCGTCGAGCATATCATAGGAATATCCCCCGACCTTGAGCGAATAGAGCAGGACGACAAAAATCCCGATCAGTGAGCCTATCGTCAACGTCCGGACGCTGACGGTGCGCGCGGCGATGTAGGCGCAGGCGATATGGGAGCAATACTGGATTGACGTCCTCAACGTGATGCCGGGGGCATCCGACCAGAACACCGAGAGGCAGACATAGAATGCAAACGCCAACGGCAGCCACGCGCTGGAGGCATGTCGCAACAGCCGCCGGTAGTCTACCAGAACCAGGGGAAGCCAGACCGCATAATAGGCCAGGATCAGGATCGGGCCGAAAACCGAGGAGTAGGAGAACGCCCAAATGGAGATGGCAACAGCAAATGCGCCGTAGACCGTGCTCTTCTCCGGGTCGACCAACAGAGATTTTGGAATCTTCATCTCGGTAGCGAATTCCCGTCCATGCAGTTCAATGCCGATTCGCCGCCGCGCCATGCGCGAACGCTTCTATTGTGCAGTGCAATATAACCCATCCCCCGCAGCGTGTCACCCAAATGAGGCAAAAACAGTCCTAAGGCGCCCCGGGACGGCGGCAAAAGGCCACGACAGGCGGTGCGTGCGGCAAGAACCCGAACATCCCGGCGCAGGGCTGGGCATCGCCTTCGGCGCCGTCAAAAACCATCGCCGCCGCATTTAACGAGAGGCTCGGCATCACCACCGCGCGGAACTGTTTTTGCAGTTCTTTCAGCACCGGACCGAAAAATGGCAGTCGGCATGCGTTGCATCCGTTGCAATGAATGAGGCCCTCCGCGTACGCTATCTCGGGGGCAACCAGACGATGGCCACACCAACAACTGGCAGGCCCTGGTCGTCCCCGGTCTGCTGGGTTGGAGCAAACGGATGGACAAACCTCGAATCTTCCTGGGCTCGTCGGGGAAGCAGAAAAAACTGCTGCAGGCGCTGACACGCGGTCTTGAAGAGATCGCGCATGTGGAACCCTGGACGACGTCCTTCAATCCGGGGACAACCACCCTGGGGCGCCTGCTCGAGCTTACGCGGGAAGTCGACTTCGCCGCTTTCGTCTTCGCCCAGGACGACTGGACGAGTGTAAGCCTGCCAGCATCATCTGCTCCTCTATCCGCTCAAGCTTCTCCGCGAGACAATGTCGTCTTCGAAGCCGGCCTTTTCGGCGGAGTCCTTGGAATGCGCCGAACGTTTATCCTTCATGCCAACGGTTCCAAGCTTCCAAGCGATCTCCTGGGCCTGACGTCCGTGAGGTATGGCGAAGCGACGACCGCCGCGGAGATGAGAGCGGTCAACCAAAAGCTGCGAAAAGCTGTTGAAAATGAAGGCCGCGTCGCCCGAATAGAGGGCCTTTGGTGGCAGTTTTCCCTGTCGGAGCGGACCGCAAAGGAACCTTCGGCCGTGAGCCTCCTGCGTATCGCGCGAGACCGCGATGGTGCGTTGGAGTTGGCCGGCCGCTCATGGCAAGAGAATGGCAGTCTGTCAGCCAGATACTGGAGCGAGGCGGTAAAGGAGAGAAAGGAGCCTGCCGGCATCTTCTACTTTTGGAATGGAGAACGGCCCTTGGATGCGAACGCGTCGCAGTTGTACGGGACGGGGGAGATCCGGCTGGAGTCCGCCGATCGCGCGTCCGGGTACTTTACCACACGCGCCGACACGCAGCCAAAACTGAACGCGCGCACCTCAGGCGTCTACTTGCGCGCCGAACCGGAGGACTTGAGCATCCTGGACGGGCGCGACAATCAGCGACGAGTGGAGTTGATCGCGGAGCGGCTGAGCCATTGGAAGTCGATCAAGAACGTTTGAACGGCGCCCATGGGAGTCGCTCGGACGGGCCCGGCGCCTCGCCGCGACCGCAACTCAGTATCTTATGGAGAGGAAACAGCCAAGAGCGGCTCTCAACCGCCTGCTTCTGGCCCGCCATGAACCTGTTCGAGGCTCCAGTCCCCGGCTTGAACTTCTCCGCTGTTGACTTCACATTCGCCGCCGGCGGTGGCGCCAGCGCCCGTCGGGGCGGGCAAATGAGGGAGACCATATGCCAATGAGTTTTGCGGGACGGTTTGCCGGACGATCGGCCGTGGTCACCGGTGGCGCCTCAGGCATCGGCCTGGCCGTCGCGCAACGAATCGTTGAAGAGGGCGGGCGCGTTTGCGTCTGGGATCGCAACTCCACCCAGATCGAGCAGGCCAAGGCTGTCATCGCCGACTTGCACGGCGTGACCGTCGACGTCGCCGATCCTGTAGCGGTCGCACAGGCCGCCTGGCATACGATCGAAGCCCTTGGCGCGGTCGATATCCTGGTCACCAGCGCGGCCATCACCGGACCGAACATGACGACCTGGGACTATTCGGTGGAGGATTGGCACCGAGTCATCGACATCAACATCAACGGCGTCTTCTACTGCAACAAGGCGCTGGTTCCGCACATGCTCGAGCGCAATTACGGCAGGATCGTCAACATCGCTTCGATCGCCGGCAAGGAGGGAAACCCGAATGCCTCTGCCTACAGCACCTCCAAGGCGGCGGTGATCGGCCTGACCAAGTCGCTGGGCAAGGAACTGGCGAAGACCAAGGTGACGGTGAACTGCGTCACGCCGGCAGCGGTGCGCACCGCGATCTTCCAGCAGATGAGCCAGCAGCACATCGATTTCATGCTGTCGAAAATACCAATGGCGCGGTTTGGCGAGGTCGAGGAGGTGGCGGCGCTGATCTCGTGGATCGCTTCCGAGGAATGTTCCTTTACGACGGCTGCCGTTTTCGACGTTTCCGGCGGCCGGGCGACCTATTGAAGCAACTGGAACGATTTGCAACCACGGACGCCAGACTGGAGTTCCCGTCGTTTGCTTAGGATCGAACCTCCACAGTCCGACGAAGAACTGCTCGACCGCTTCCAGCGCGCCGCCTTCGGCTATTTTCTGGAAACCGTGAATGCGGAAAACGGACTGGTTGCCGACACGTCGCGGCCAAATTGGCCGGCAAGCATCGCGGTCGTCGGCTTCGCCCTGTCCTGCTATCCGGTCGGGGTCGAGCGCGGCTGGATAGCACGAGACGCAGCCGTGAAGCTGACGCTTGCCGCACTGCGTTTCTTCTGGAACAGCCGGCAAGGCGATGGCGACGACGTCACCGGCCACAAAGGCTTTTACTACCATTTCCTCGACATGCGGACCGGCCTACGCGCCTGGCGATGCGAGTTGTCGGTGGTTGACACGGCGCTGCTGATGGCCGGCGTGCTCACGGCTGGCGCCTATTTCACAGGCGACACTGACGACGAAACCGAAATCCGCGAGCTGGCGGAAATGCTCTACCGACGCGTCGACTGGCGATGGATTCAAGGCAGCAGACCGATCTTGCGACAGGGCTGGAAGCCGAAGAGCGGTTTTCTGCGTTATGGCTGGGAAGGCTACAACGAAGCGACGATCCTTTACGTCCTGGCAATGGCCGCCCCCGACAAACCCGCCTCGGACGACAGCTATGCCGGCTGGACGGCGACATATCAGTGGGAAAACATCTACGGCTACGACGTGCTCTATGGCGGCCCGCTGTTCATGCACCAATTCTCGCATGCCTGGATTGACTTCGATGGCATCCGGGATGCGTTCATGCGGGACAAGAATTCGGACTATTTCGAAAACAGCCGCCGCGCGACCTACCTTCACCGGGACTATGCGCGGCACAACCCCTCTGGCTATGACGGCTACGGCGAAGCACTTTGGGGACTTTCGGCGGGTGACGGACCCGGCAAATTCCGCGCGCGGATCGAGCGGCGGCCGCGCAAATTTTCCGGCTATGCAGCGCGTGGCGCACCGTTCGGCCCCGATGACGGAACGATTGCGCCGTGGTCGTATCTCGCATCGCTGCCCTTCGCACCGGAAATCTGCCTGCCTGCGCTGCGCCACCTCAGAGAACGCCACCCTGAGGTGGTCGACGGTTTCAGGATGCCGAGCGGCTTCAACCCGACGCTGGCGAACCGGCGGAAGTTCGGGCCGAGCGGCTGGATATCGGATGCGCACTATGGACTGGACCAAGGCATCGTCGTGCTGATGATTGAAAACCACCGCTCGCGGCTGATCTGGGAGCTGATGCGGTCGAGCCCGCATATCCGTCGCGGCCTGTGCAAGGCCGGGTTCTCCGGCGGCTGGCTGTCGCAGCCGGCGAGCCCTCCTCGCAAGGACCCCTGCTGAATGACGGCTAAAACGCGCCGCGTTTGACCGGCCTCCTGCGACGCGCTTTAGGTCGCTGTTTCATGCATGTGCGCGACATGCATTAGCGCCCAGTGGTCGCTGTCGTTTCGGCCACGAAGACGTTCGCCTTCCCGGCAACTCGCGCCCGCCGGGAAGGCCGTTCGATTTCGTCTGGCTTGATTTACTTAGCCGGCGAACGTGTAGGCGGTCTTTACCGTAGTGTAGAATTCCGCTGCGTAGCGGCCTTGCTCGCGCGGGCCGTAGCTCGATCCCTTGCGTCCGCCGAAAGGCACGTGGAAGTCAACGCCCGCCGTCGGCAGATTGACCATCACCATGCCGGCCTCCGAGTTGCGCTTGAAATGCGTGGCGTGCTTGAGGCTCGAGGTGCAGATGCCCGACGTCAGCCCGAACGGCGTGTCGTTGGCCACCGCCAAGGCCTCGTCATAGTCCTTGACGCGGATGACGTTGGCGACCGGCCCAAAAATCTCCTCGCGTGAAATGCGCATGGCGTTGGTGGCTTGCGTGAACAGCGCCGGTTGCAGGTAGAAGCCGCGGGTTTCGCGATCGAGCCGCTCGCCGCCGAAGGCGAGATCGGCGCCTTCCTGGCGGCCGATGGCGATATAGTCTTCGTCCTGTTTCAACTGGCTCTGGTCGACGACGGGTCCGATCTGGGTTTTCGCATCGAGGGCGTCGCCGACGACCAGCTTGGCGAGGCGATCTTTCATCGCATCGACGAAGCGGTCATGGATGCCGTCCGTCACGACCAGGCGGGACGACGCCGTGCAGCGCTGGCCGGTCGAGAAATATGCGCCATTGATCGCGCAGTCGACGGCGACGGCTAGGTCTGCATCGTCGAGCACGACGAGCGGGTTCTTGCCGCCCATTTCGAGCTGGTACTTGCGCATGTGCTCGACGCTGGCGGCAGCCACGCGCTTGCCGGTGCCGACCGAGCCGGTGAAGGTGATGGCATTGAGGTCAGGGCTGTCGAGCATGGCCTGGCCGACTACCGAACCCTTGCCCATGACGAGATTGAGCACACCCTCAGGCAGGCCGGCGCGGTGCAATATGTCGACAATGGTCCAGGCGCTCTCCGGAACCAGCTCGGCCGGCTTGAAGACGATGGTGTTGCCGTAGGCCAGGGCAGGAGCGATCTTCCACGCCGGGATGGCGATCGGGAAATTCCACGGTGTGATGATGCCGACGACGCCGACCGCTTCGCGTGTGATCTCGACACCGACGCCGGGCCGCACGCTTGGAACCAGCTCGCCCGACAGGCGCAGCGTCTCACCAGCAAAGAAATCGAATATCTGGGCGGCCCGCACGGTTTCGCCAATTCCCTCGACCAGCGTCTTGCCCTCCTCGCGCGCCAACGCCCGGCCGATTTCATCTTTCCGCGCGGTGATCTCGTCCGACGCCTTCCTCAGCACCGCATGGCGTGCCAGCAAGCCCGATCGGGACCACGCAGGAAATGCCGCTTTCGCCGCCGCGATGGCCTGCCGCGCCTGCTCGGCGTCGCCCGACGCATATTCGCCGACCACGTCGTCGAGATTGGAAGGGTTGATGTTGCGGGAGCCGGCATCGCCCACCCACTCGCCATCGATGAGGTTCTTTCGAAACGGGATCATGTCGCTGTCTTCCTTGTCCTTCGATTGCCGTCTATCTGGACCACCAGCCGCCACACCGCAAGGCCGCCAGCGGCAAAGTTCTGCTCCTCGACAGGCATGTGCTAAGCAGGTTTCGAAAAAGTGTTCGATGGTTTTCCGATAAAAACCTGCGACAAACACAAACCCGGCAGGCGAAGCCCGGCAAGCCTGCTTGGGTGTCGAGGTGGTAAACCATGATTCTAGTGCGGCGCGACGCGGATCGCGCCAGGAGGAGGCTGCCATGTCCGACAGCGCGTTGCCGCTGGTGATCAGCGCGCCCGAGCCACGCACGCTCGACCTGATTTTCACGCCCGAGGCACTGGCGAGATTCCGCGCCAGATACCGTATCGTCGAAACGTCGCCAGAAGGCGTCGCGGCCCTGGCACACGATGTGCTCGCCGAGGCGCGCTACATCGTCGGCCAGCCGCCGATCGCGCCGGAGACGCTGGAAAGGATGACGGCGCTGCGCTGTGTCTTCAATGTCGAGAGCAACCTCATCAACAACATGCCGTATGAAACGCTGTTTTCGCGCGGCATCCATGTCGTCACCACCGGCATGGTGTTTGCCGAGCCGGTGGCCGAGCTCGGTCTTGCCATGGCGCTCAACCTCGCCCGCGACATCGTCGACGCCGATCTTGCGTTTCGTCAGGGCAAGGAGCTGTGGGGCGGCGAGGGTAACCGGGCGGCGCGGCTTCTCTCCGGCGCGGATGTCGGTATCATCGGATTCGGCGATCTCGGCCGTGCGCTCAACCGGCTGCTGTCGGGCTTTCGCACGCGGACCAAGGTCTTCGATCCGTGGCTGCCGCCCTCGATCCTGATCGAGAACGGCGTCGAGCCGGCTTCCCTCGACACGGTTTTGTCGAGTAGCGATTTCGTCTTCGTCGTCGCTTCGGTGACCAGCGAAAACCAGGGTTTTCTCGGCACTGAGGCCTTTGCCAGGATGCGCAAAGGAGCCGCCTTCATCCTGCTCAGCCGTGCCGGCGTGGTCGATTTTCCGGCGCTGATGGATGCAGTTCGCAGCGGCCACATCGTCGCCGCCAGCGATGTGTTTCCGCAAGAGCCGCTGGCGCAGGACCATCCTGTCCGCACGCTGCCCGGCTTCCTGCGCTCCGCCCACCGGGCCGGCGCGCTCGACATCGCTTTCAAGCGCATGGGCGACATGGTGCTGGAAGACATGGACCTGATCGACCGCGGCCTGCCGCCAATGCGTTCGAAGCGGGCCGAACGCGAGACCGTTTCGCGCATGCGCTCGAAGCCGGTCGACAAGAACTGAGCCGTCAGGCCCAGCGGCTGCGAGGTTTCTCAGATGGTGAACGACCAGAACAGGCAGGCGAGCGTCGCTGCGGCGAAGACGACAAAGAACAGACTTCTCAGCAGGATATTGCGGCGCAGTTCGTTCATGAAGAGATGGCAGCCGACGACGGCCACGACAAACAGGAACCGCCAATTCAGCAGTGCCGGCAGGACATTGCTTCGATCGAAAGCCCATCTGGCGGCGAGGCCGCCAATGATGGCCGCGAACAACACGATGACTGTCCAGAAGATCGCATCCGCAGCATGTGTCAGGACGATGCCGGCGACCCTGATCGGCAGGATCATCATCAGCAGCGCGCTGAAGAAGTACACGCCCGCGAGCGGGATAAACGTCCCGGCCTCGGCGACGTCGTCTAGGCGTTCTGCGCCAATCGCACCAAAGGGATAGCCATGCCTGGCCACCGCCAGGCTGAGAGCCATCAGCAAAGCCGTCAATATGGCCACCAATGCGAATGAAGTGAGGGCTTTGCTCATAATGGTCCTGCTCGGAACGAATCGGATAAGGACGTTGGTAGCCCACCGTTTGTAAATTGCTGGTAAGCGTCGCGACGCGCTTTGGACGCCCTCACTCCGCCGCGTGAAGGCGCCGCGCCTCGATGATTGTCCTGATCTCGGCGCGGCAGGAGCCGCAATTGGTGCCGGCATGCAAGGTTGCGCCGATCGCTTCGACGCTTACGCAGCCTCCGCGCACGGCTTCGGCGATCTGATTGGCGCCGACCCCGAAACAGGAGCAGACGATGGCGCCGCGATCGACGCTGTTGCCGCCCGGCCGCCCCGCCACGATCGCCAGTCGCCCGCGCCGATCAGCATGGTCCGCGCTCAACTGCTCGACCGCCCAGCCGCGCGACACCGCGACCGGCCTGGGCGCAAGATAGAGCGCGCCAGTCAGCCGGCTGCCGGCAAAGCGGGCGAAGCGATAGTGCCCGCCGGCGACATCATGATAGGCGAGCGTCTCGCCTGGCGCGTCCGCCCCGAAAAGCGAGGCCGCGAAACCCGGCCAGTCCCGGTCGGCTTCCAGCGCAAGCTCGAGACGCCAGCCGGCGGCGCAGCGGGCGAGGCTCCAATAGTCGGCGTCGATCGAGGCTGGCCGTTCGGCAAGCACCGCGAAGCCGAACGCGACGGCAGCGAAGCGTTCCACCCGGGCGGCAACATTCTTCGAGGCCGGCTGTCCTGAAATCGGATCGGTGATGGGCGCCACCAGCGCATCGACACGAGCCCGCGCGGAAAACTGGTCCGTCCAATGCATCGGCACGAAGACCGAGCCTGGCCGCTGCCGCGCCGTCACCAGCGCACGAAGCAGCACCTCGCCATGCTCGGTTGAGACGCGGACGATGCCGGCATCGCCGATGCCGAAGTGCTGCGCGTCCGCCGGGTGGATTTCGGCGAACGGCTCGGCCAGGTGCTGCGACAGCCGCTGGCTTTTTCCCGTCCGCGTCATGGTATGCCAGTGGTCGCGAACCCGCCCGGTGTTGAGCACCAGCGGGAATTTTTCGTTCGTGCGGGTTTGCGGAACTGGACGGATCGGGATGAAGCGCGCCTTGCCGTCGGGTGTGTAGAAGTTGCCGTTGGCGAAGAAGCGGGTGCTGGCTGAGCTATGTCCAGCTTGAACACCCCCCTCGGGGGGGGGGGGGGGGGGGGGCGGGCCCCGGGGGGGGGGGGGGGGCCCGCCCCCCCCCCGGGGGGGGGGGCCCCCCCCCAAAATGTGAAAAAAAAAACCCCCCCAAACACCCCCAGAGG
>NZ_JBVVQQ010000028.1:72208-86968 GCF_055811135.1 Mesorhizobium sp. WSM4817
TGGTGGGGGTGGGGGGGGGGGGGGCCGCGGGGGGGGGGGGCCCCCCCCCCCCCCCCCCCCCCCCCCCCCCCCCCCGCCCCCCGCCGCCCCCCCCCCCCCCCCCGAGGGGGGTGCCTTGGCCCGGCGCCGGCCATTGGAATGGCGCCAACTCCTCATAGGTCTCTCCATCGACCCCGGCATACGCACCGATGTCGAAATCGCGGGCGCCGTCATTCTCGAACGCCGACAGCGCGGCGTGCTCGGCGAAGATATCGGCTGGCGACGGATGCGAAAACGCTTCGTCAAAACCCATCCGCTTGGCGACTTCGGCGACGATCCACCAGTCGGCCCTTGCCTCTCCGGGCGTGGCCAAAAAGGCGCGCTGGCGCGAGATGCGGCGCTCCGAATTGGTGACCGAGCCGTCCTTCTCGCCCCATGCGGCGGCGGGCAGCCGGACGGGGGCGTGGCGGACCGTGTCGGTCTTGGCCAACACGTCCGACACCACGACAAACGGGCAGCCCTTGATCGCCGCCCCGACGGCATCGGCGTCCGGCATCGAGTCGACCGGGTTGGTAGCCATGATCCACAGCGCCTTGATGCGCCCATCGGCTACCGCCTGAAACATCTCGACCGCCTTCAGGCCGGGCTTTTCGGCGACGGCCGGCGCACTCCAGAACCGCTGCACGCGGTCGCGGTGCTCGGGGTTTTCGATCTCCATATGGGCGGCCAGCATGTTGGCCAGGCCGCCGACCTCCCGACCGCCCATGGCGTTGGGCTGGCCGGTCACCGAAAACGGTCCGGCGCCGGGCTTGCCGATGCGGCCGGTAGCGAGATGACAGTTGATGATGGCGTTGACCTTGTCGGTGCCCGAGGACGACTGGTTAACGCCCTGGCTGTAGACGGTCACCGTATTCGCCGTCGCGGCGAACAGGCTGTAGAAGCGGACAAGCTCGTCCTCGCCGAGGTCCGTGGCAGCGGCGATGCCGGCAAGGTCGAGCGCGGAAGCGGCAAAAAGGGCTTGCCCGAAGCCGGTTGTGTGCGCCGTGATATAGGTGCGGTCCAGCGCGTTGTGCTGGCCGAGATAGGCGAGCAGACCTGTGAACAGCGCGACGTCGCCATCCGGCGCGATCGCCAGATGCATGTCGGCAATGTCTGATGTCATCGTGCGGCGCGGGTCGATCAGCACCACCTTCATGTCGGGCCGTTTTTCCCGAGCAGCGGCAATGCGCTGGTAGAGCACCGGATGGCACCAGGCGAGATTGGAGCCGACCAGCACGATCAGGTCGGCGAGTTCCAGATCCTCGTAGCTGCCCGGCACCGTGTCAGAACCGAAGGCGCGGCGGTGGCCGGCAACCGACGAGGCCATGCACAGGCGCGAGTTGGTGTCGATATTGGCCGAGCCGATGAAGCCTTTCATCAGCTTGTTGGCGACATAATAGTCCTCGGTCAGCAACTGACCGGAGACGTAGAAGGCGACCGAATCGCGACCGTGCTCGGCGATGGTCCGCGTGAAGGTCGAGGCGACGAGGTCGAGCGCTTCGTCCCAGTCGGTGCGACGACCGTGGATCTCCGGATAGAGCAGCCGTCCGTCGAGGTCGATCGTCTCGGCCAGCGCCGAGCCCTTGGAACAGAGCCGGCCGAAATTCGCCGGATGGTCAGGGTCGGGGGGGGGCGGGGGGGGGCCCCCCGGGGGGGGGGGGGGCCCCCCCCCCCCCCCCCCCCCCCCCCCGGGGGGGCGGGGGGGGGGCCCCCCCCCCCCCCCCCCCCCCGGCCCCCCCCCCACCTTCGCCAGCACGCCGCAGCCCACCCCGCAGTAGGGGCAGGTGGTCCTCACCTCGCGCGCTTCGTCGATCTTCATGATTCAAGCCGCGCGACTGGCCAGCGCTTCCAGCGCAATGAACAGGCGCTCGCCCTCGATCCGCACCGGAATGGTGCGCACCGCACCTTCATCGGCGCCGAGCGCCTTGCCGGTTTCCAGCGAGATCACCCAATTGTGCAGAGGACAGGTCACCGCCGCGCCATGGACGATCCCTTGCGAGAGCGGCCCGCCCTTGTGCGGGCAATGGTCCTCGATGGCGAAGACCTGATCGTCAGCGGTGCGGAAGACAGCAATCTTGCCTTGGGGCGTGGCGACGCAGCGCGCGCCGCGGCGCGGAATGTCTGAGAGCGTGCCGACAGCAATCCAATTCATCATCATCACTCCGCCGCCTGCGCGAAGCCGACCGAAGCCATCGGCCGGAATTCGTGCTTGTCCTTGCCGGAAACGCGTTCCGACCACGGGTCGACCTGGGCGAATTTCTGCGAAAAGACGAAGCGGTCGAAATAAGCCTTGCGCTTCTCGCCATCGTCCATGATCTGGCGCTTGATGCCGGCGATGCCGATGCGCTTGGCCCATTTGTAGATGCGCTCGAGATAGCGGCCCTGCTCGCGATACATCTGCGTCAACGCCACGATATGCTCCAGTGCCTCGTCCTCGGTTTTGACCAGGCCGAGTACCTCGGTGCCCTTGATGTCGAGGCCGGCTGCCCCGGCGAAATGGATCTCGTAGCCTGAATCGACGCAGATCACGCCGACATCCTTGCAGGTTGCCTCGGCGCAGTTCCGCGGGCAGCCCGACACCGCCATCTTGACCTTGGCCGGCGTCCACGAGCCCCACATGAATTTCTCGATGCGGACGCCGAACCCCGTCGAATCCTGCGTGCCGAAGCGGCACCAGTCCGAACCGACGCAGGTCTTTACGGTGCGCAGTCCCTTGGCATAGGCGTGGCCGGAGACGAAGCCGGCCTGGCCGAGATCGGCCCACACCGCCGGCAGATCCTCCTTGCGGATGCCGAGCATGTCGATTCGCTGGCCACCGGTGACCTTGACCATTGGAATTTCGAATTTGTCGACGACGTCGGCAATGGCGCGCAGTTCGGCGGCATTGGTGACGCCGCCCCACATGCGCGGCACCACCGAATAGGTGCCGTCCTTCTGGATGTTGGCGTGTACGCGTTCGTTGATGAAGCGCGACTGGTAGTCGTCTGCATACTCGTCCGGCCAGTCGCAGACGAGATAGTAATTGAGCGCCGGTCGGCATTTGGCGCAGCCGCAGGAGGTGGTCCATTCCAATTCCTGCATGACGGCGGGAATGGTCTTCAGGCCCTTGGCCTTGATCAGCCGGCGGACCTCATCATGGCCGAGCGTGGTGCAGCCGCACATCGGCTGCACCGCCGCCGGATTATATTTGTCGCCGATGGTGAGTACCATCAGCTTCTCGACCAGCCCGGTGCAGGAGCCGCAGGAGGCGGACGCCTTGGTGTGAGCGCGCACGTCGTCGAGCGAGGTCAGGCTTTTGGCCGTGATCGCGCCAGTGATCTTTCCCTTGCAAACGCCGTTGCAGCCGCAGATTTCCGCATCATCCGGCAAGGCTGCAACGGCCGCCATAGGGTCCAAGGAGGCGCCTCCCTGGTATGACTGGCCGAAGATAAGCGTGTCGCGCATTTCCGATATGTCGGTCTGCTTCTTCTTGAGGTCGTTGAACCAGGCGCCGTCCGCCGTCTCGCCGTAAAGCACGGTGCCGATGATGCGGTCATCCCTGAGCACCAGGCGCTTGTAGACGCCGGCCGCGGCATCGCGCAGCACGATCTCCTGGCGGTCCTCGCCCTCGGCAAAGTCGCCAAGCGAGAACAGCTCGATTCCGGTAACCTTGAGCTTGGTCGGCGTGTCCGAATGGACGAAGGCGGCGGCCTCGTCGCCGGCCAACTGGCTGGCGGCGACACGCGCCATCTCATAGAGCGGTGCGACCAGGCCGTAGACCATGCCGTTGACCTCGGCGCATTCGCCGAGCGCGAAGATGTCGGGGTCGTTGCTGCGCATGCCGGCATCGACGACGATGCCGCGATTGACGGCAATACCGGCCTCTTTGGCGAGAGCGGCGTTCGGCCTGATGCCGACCGCCATCACCACCAGCGTCGCCGGGATGATGGTTCCGTCGGCGAGTTCCACCTGCTCGACCTTACCCCTGCCTGTGATCGCCTGGGTGTTGGCCTTGGTGATGACCTTGATGCCGCGCTGCTCGACGGCCCGCTGCAGGAGATAGCCGGCGGCCGGATCGAGCTGTCGTTCCATCAGCGTCGGCATGACATGCAGCACGGTGACGTCCATGCCCTGCGCGTTCAGGCCCGCAGCCGCCTCCAGCCCTAGCAGGCCGCCGCCGATGACCACGGCCTTGGCCCGTGACTGCGCGGCCAGCATCATCGCCCGAACGTCGTCGAGATCGCGATAGGTCAGCACGCCCGGCAGATCGTGGCCGGGCACCGGGATGATGAACGGCACCGAGCCGGTGGCGATGACGAGCTTGTCGTAGGGCTCGGTGACGCCGTGGTCGGAGGTGACGGTCTTTGCCTGCCGGTCGATGGCGACGATCTTGTGGCCCTTGTAGAGGGTGATACCGTGCTTGATGTACCAGCCATCGCCATGAATGATGATCTCTTCATAATCCTTTTCGCCTGACAGAACCGGCGACAGCATGATGCGGTCGTAGTTCACGCGCGGCTCGGCATTGAAGATCGTGACCTGGTAGAGGTCCGGCGCCTTTTCCAGCAGGTGCTCCAGCATGCGCCCAGGGGCCATGCCGTTGCCGATGATGACGAGTTTTTCGGTCATGTCCTGATTCACTCCGGTCTCACTCAGCCGCGTAGGAAAGGCCTGAAGCTTCGGCGGCGGCCGCGCGCTCCATCCGCCGGATGCTGAAGTGCATCCAGGCAAAGCAGGTGGCGACGATGACGAAGAGCAGCATGAAGCAGCTCGACCAGACGCCGGTGAGGTCGTTGAGTGCGCCGAAGGCGATTGGCAGGATAAAGCCGCCGAGCCCGCCAATCATGCCGACGACGCCGCCGACCGCGCCGACACTCTGCGGGTAGTAAGCCGGGATGTGCTTGTAGACGGCGGCCTTGCCAAGGCTCATGAAGAAGCCGAGCACGCA
The DNA here is from genome assembly GCF_055811135.1 of Mesorhizobium sp. WSM4817. Lineage (NCBI taxonomy): Bacteria > Pseudomonadati > Pseudomonadota > Alphaproteobacteria > Hyphomicrobiales > Phyllobacteriaceae > Mesorhizobium > Mesorhizobium sp. WSM4817. Next base: position 77,154 of record NZ_JBVVQQ010000028.1, read on the forward strand.
GGCAACGGCTATGAAGGCGAGCGGGCCGATCTCGAAATGGAAGGCGATCGGCCCGCTGATGCCGTGCACGACGTAGTCTGCCGAGGGGAGAGACAGAACGAGAGTCGCGACGGCACTGACCGCGAAGGTCCAGTAGAGCACGGTGCGGGCGCCGATCCGGTCGGAAAGCACGCCGCCATAGGCGCGGAAGATACTTGCAGGGATCGAATAGGCCGCGCCGATCATGCCGGCGGTCGCGATGCCAAAGCCGTAGACGCCGATCAGGTAGCGCGGCAACCACAGCGACAGCGCCACGAATGCTCCGAAGGCGAAGAAATAATAGAAGGCGAAGCGCCAGACCTGGAGGTTCTTGAGCGGCGCGAATTCCTGCAAGAAGCTTCTCGCGGGCGCTGCCTTGCCGGCGCGGCGCTCGCGGATGACCGGATCGTCGCCGGTCGTGAACCAGAAGACGGCGGCCATGACGACGAGTGCTGCCGCCCAGATCAGCGCGACCGACTGCCAGCCCCAGGAGAGAAGCACGAACGGTGCCACGAACTTGGTGACCGCGGCGCCGACATTGCCGACACCGAAAATGCCAAGCGCCGTGCCCTGCTTGCCGGCCGGGAAGAAGCGCGAGACATAGGCGACACCGACGGTGAAGGAACCACCGGCGAGCCCAACGCCTAACGCGGCGACCAGCATCTGTCCGTAGGTATGCGCAAAAGCGAGCAGGAAGGTCGCGACCGCCGCCGCAAGCATGGTCGCGGTGTATACCAGCCGCCCGCCAAAACGGTCGGTCCAGACACCGAGCACCATGCGCACGAGCGAACCGGTGAGGATCGGCGTGCCGACCAGCAGGCCGAACTCCGTCTCGTTCAGCCCAAGGTCCTGCTTTATGCGCACGCCGATGATTGAAAATATCGTCCACACCGCGAAGCAGACGGTGAAGGCGATGGTGGACATCACAAGCGCCTGGCGGGGAGCGTTGTCCTGGCTGGGCGCGGCTGGGAGATTGGCGGTCAACGTCTGGCTCCGGTTTGCGGCGTGGGAGGCACCGCGGATGTTTGTGGGTGAATGATCAGCGGCGCGGCATCAGTGCGTGCAACGAGACGGGGCTCGCCACGGCCAGGTCCTTGTTTTCCGTCTTGGCGCCGACGGGAAACAGCAGGAGCGCGGCGGTGAACAGTGCCGCCGTCAGCGCGCTGCTGGCCAGAAAATCGCGGCGCGTGAAGTCCGCGAGGGACGCGCCAGTTCCGATCCGTTTCGTCATCGTCGTCTCCGGTTGGGCGCCGCTTGGGACCAGCGCCGTCGATCGCGTAAAAACAAAAAAGCCGCCGGTCAGGTCTTTGCGCGTCCGTCCATCCGGGATCGCGTATTGACCTGAGCGGCAGCTTTGCCTGTGGCGCCCGCCATTGGACGCCGTGTCACTTGGCCCTTTCGGACCTACAATCTGAAAAGCAGGAAGCGTGCCAATTCGACACCGCTCCAGATTATCGAATTAAATCAATGTGAACCGCAGCCGCGCGATTTTTGACCAAGCCCGGCAGCGGATCAAAGATTAGTCAGAATGCCTTGCACAGCAGCATAATATTTGTGCAATGCGGTAGATTGCCCATTGCCGATGCAGATTGCCAATTGTAGATGATGACGCGTTTTTCGGTCATGGCCTTACTCCGCGGCTTCCACGAAGCGGTGGCGTTCGTAGAGGAACTTCAGCACCGCCTCGCGGCAGCGCAGGAAGGTCCGGTCGGAGGAAAGCTCGATGCGCCGGCGCGGCCGGGCCAGCGGCACCGCAAGCACCTCGCCGATGGTCGCCGCTGGACCGTTGGTCATCATGACGATGCGATCGGACAACAGCACCGCCTCGTCGACATCGTGCGTGATCATGATCGTCGTCGAGCCAAGCCTCGAATGGATATCCATCACCGCATCCTGCAGATGGGCGCGCGTCAGAGCGTCCAGCGCACCGAAGGGCTCGTCGAGCAGCAGGATCTTCGGCTCCATGGCCAGCGCGCGGGCGATGCCGACGCGCTGCTTCATGCCGCCCGATATCTCGGCGGGCCGCTTGTCCCTGGCATGCGCCATCTGCACGAGGTCGAGATTGCGCATGATCCAGTCATGCCGCTCGGCCTTGGTCCTGGTCGAACCGAACACCTTCGACACCGCCAGATTGATGTTCTCATAGACGGTGAGCCACGGCAAAAGGCTGTGGTTCTGGAACACCACGGCGCGCTCGGGTCCGGGGCTGTCGACCTCCTTGTCCTCGAGCAGGACCGCGCCGGCGGAGACTCTGGTCAGCCCGGCGATCAGGTTGAGCAAGGTCGACTTGCCGCAGCCGGAATGGCCGATGATGGAGACGAATTCGCCTTTGTCGATGGTCAGCCGGATGTCTTTCAGCACCTCGCTGACCTGGCCGCCGCGGGCAAAGGATTTGTCGATATGGTCGAGTTTCAGGTAGGCCGTCATCGCCCCTCTCCTCACTTTGCCGTTGTGCCGCGGGTGACGAAGGCGCCGACCGCCGCGACCAAGCGGTCGAGGCAGAAGCCGGTGACGCCGATATAGGCGAGCGCGACGATGATGTCGGGCAGCCGCGACGAGTTCCAGGCGTCCCAGATGAAGAAGCCGATGCCGACGCCGCCTGTCAGCATTTCGGCGGCGACGATGGCGAGCCAGGACAGGCCGATGCCGATGCGCAGGCCGGTGAAGATGTAAGGTGCCGCGGCCGGCACCATGATCTTTACGAAGAATTCGAGCTGGTTGAGCCTGAGGATGCGGGAGACGTTTCGATAATCCTCTGGAATGTTGCGGACGCCGACGGCAGTGTTGATGATCACCGGCCAGATCGAGGTGATGAAGATGACGAAGATCGCCGACGGGCTGGAATCGCGGAAGGCAGCCAGCGACAGCGGCAGCCAGGCGAGCGGCGGCACGGTGCGCAGAATCTGGAACACCGGATCGAGGCCGCGCATCGCCCAGATCGACTGGCCGACCAGCGCACCGAGCGCGACGCCGACGATGGCAGCCAGGCCGAAGCCGATGGCGACCCGCTGCAGCGAGATCAGCACCCGCCAGGCCAGTCCGATATCCTGCGGACCATAGTCGAAGAACGGATGGGCGATCAGATCGTAGGCCTCGTTCCATACCTGGCTAGGTGGCGGCAAGCTGGCATTGGGCGACGAGCAGGCGACCTGCCAGACGACGAGCATGACGATGATGACTACGGCCGGCGGCACCAGCGTGCTCGCCAGCTTGCCGGCGATCGCGGCGGGATCGAAGCGGCGCCTCACCTTGGCGGTGAAAGCTATGACCTCTGCAGGCTTGGCAGGCGCGGGGAACGCCTTCACCTTGGTGTCCTCGATGGCTTGAATAGACATTTTCGCAAAAAGCTCCTTGAGCACTGGCAAGCGGCGCAACGGCGGCGCTTGCCGTCGACGTCAGGCCGATGCCTTGATCTTGAGGCTGTCGAGATAGGCGGACGGGTTGGCCGGATCGAAAATCTTGCCGTCAAAGAAGGTCTCGACGCCTCGCGATGGAGACGCCGGGATATCGGCCGCAGCAACGCCAAGATCCTTGGCCGCCTCGCGCCACAGATCTTCGCGGTTGACTTGATCGACCAGCGCCTTGATGTCGGTGGTCGCCGCGAATTTGCCCCAGCGGATGTTTTCGGCGAGGAACCAGCTGTCGTGGCTCTTAAACGGATAGGACACACCGCCCTTCCAGAACTTCATGTAGAGGTCGGTGCCGGTGGCGACGCGGTCATTGCCGTAATTGATGTCGCCCTTGAGGCGGCCGATGATGTCGGCTGTCGGCACGTTCATCCATTGCCGCTTGCCGATGATGGCCGCCATCTCGTCCTTGTTTTCCATGGCTTCGCACCATTGCTGGGCTTCCATGACGGCCATCAGGATCGCCTTGGTGGCGTTCGGGTTCTTGTCGATGAAGGCGGCGCGCAGGCCGAGCGCCTTTTCCGGATGGCCTTTCCACAACTCGCCCGTGGTGGCGGCGGTAAAGCCGACGCCCTGATGGACGAGTTGCTCGTTCCATGGCTCGCCGACGCAGAACACGTCCATGTTGCCGACCTTCATGTTGGCGACCATCTGCGGTGGCGGCACGACGATGGTCGAGACATCCTTGTTGGGATCGATGCCGCCAGCGGCCAGCCAATAGCGCAACCACAGATCATGAGTGCCGCCCGGGAAGGTCATGGCGGCCTTCACCTCCTTGCCTTCGGCCTTCTTGGCCGCGAAGGCGTCCTTCAGCTTGGAGGCGTCGAGGCCGACGCCGGTGCCGGCATATTCCTGCGCGACGGAAATCGCCTGGCAGTCGTAATTTAGCCGCGCGACGATCGCCATCGGCATCGGCTGGTTGTTCTGCGTCACCTTGCCGGTATGCATCAGGTAAGGCATCGGCGTCAGGATATGGGCGCCGTCGATGCCGTTGGCTTCGCCGCCGAGCATCAGATTGTCGCGCGTCGCGCCCCAGGAGGCCTGCTTGAGCACCTCGACATCGGGCATGCCGAATTTTTCGAACAGACCTTTCTCCTTGGCGATCATCAGCGGCGCCGCGTCGGTCAGCGCGATGAAGCCGAGCTTGGCGCCGGTGACTTCCGGTGCCGCGGGCGCCGCATAGGCGCCAGACGGCAGCAGCGCGCGCGCCGCTGCCAGGGTTGCCGCGGTGGCAGCACTTGCCATCAGAAAATTGCGGCGGGTCATGCCCTCGAGAGGGGCTTCAGTCTTGATGCGTTTCGTCATCGTCGTCTCCCGTTGGGCACTGCTTGGGATCAGCGCCGTCGATTGCCTTGCTCGATCAAAACAAAAAAAGCCGCCGGCCAGGCCGCGCGCGTCCGTCCATCCGGGATCGCGTGTTGACCTGAGCGGCAGCTTTGCCTGTAGCGCCCGCCATTGGACGCCTGTTCCGTGACCCGAAAAGAGTCTGCTTATTGCAATGCAGGAACCGTGCCAGTTTCGGAATGGATGACAAACATCAATGAGATCAACGGCATGCCACAATCATCGGCGCGCTGGCTCGTTGGGCGAGCAAGCCAAAGATTGTTCATTAGCGCCGTTGCACGCATAATTTTTGTGCAATGCACAAGAATGGCGCGAAAATGATCAGGCTTCGGCGCGCGCCAATTTCTGCCCGGCAATGTAGGCGTCGACCTCGTCGGGATCGAATATCTGGCTATCGAAGAAACCATCGGGGCCGAGCACCAGACTGGCGCCGGCGGAGCCGACAGGTGTGGCAGACGCCAGCGCGCCCTCCACCTTAGAATTGGCGCCGGGAAGTGCGACGCCGAGCGGCTTCAGCGCTGCGCGATAGAGGTCGGGCCGGTAGGTGTCCCGCGCGAGCGCCATGTGGGCAGTGCTGTGCTTGACCTGCCCCCAACGGACCATCTGCGTGTAGAACCACAGCGCGTGGCTTTTCCACGGAAAATTTGCCGCCTTGTCGAAAGCCAGAAAGAAGTCCTCGACGGTCAGTTCCGCGCCGCCGCCCAGCGCAAGATGTCCGGTCAGGATCGGCATCTGTAGCGCCGGCGAAAGGCCGAGGAAGGAAGGCTGCGCCATCAGGGCGGCCAGTTCGCCGCGGTTTGCCGGATCCTGGCACCAGCGCGCGGCGTGATGGAGCGCGCGCAGCAGCGCCGAAAGCGCTTGCGGGTGTTTTTCGGCCCAGGCCTTGCGCACGCCGACGACTTTCTCGGGGCTGGTCTTCCAGATGGTGGCCTTGACCGTGGCGATATGGCCGGTGCCGGCGACGACCGAGGCGCTGTTCCACGGTTCCCCGGCGCAGTAGCCGTCGATCCTGCCGGCGGCGAGTGCGTCGGCCATGAAGGGCGGCGGCACGATGACGATTTCTATTTCGCGCGACGGATCGATGCCGCAGGCGGCGAGCCAGTAGCGCAGTTCGTAATTGTGTCCGGAGTGCGGATGCACGACCGCAAAGCGCAGGGGGTCGCGACCGGCATTTGCCCGTTCACGGATCAGCGCTCCCAAGGCCTTGCCGGCCCGCGCCGGATTGAGATCGGGCAAGGCGCCGTGCGCGGCCATGCCCGCCCAGAGCGTGTTCGAAACCGTTACGCAGTTACCGCCCAGTCCCAGCGAGAACGGCACGATCGTGTCGGAGGCGAGCGGGGTGAGCCCCAGATTGCAGGCGATCGGCATCGGCCCCAGCATATGCGCCAAATCGAAATGCCCGATCGCGATGCGGTCGCGGATGTTGGCCCAAGAGGTTTCGCGGCTGAGCGTCAGGTCGACGCCTTCGCGTGCGGCAAAGCCGATCTCCCTCGCTGCGACAAGGACGGCGCTGTCGAAGAGCGGTATGAAACCTGCGTTGATCTGGTGTTCGGCCGCCATGCTCAACTCTCTCCGGGATCCAGAAGGCCTGCCGCCGTCACCAGGCTCTGCGCGATTTCGCTGATCTTGCGGTTCTGGTTCATGGCGGTCTTGCGCAGAAGCGTATAGGCCGCGTCCTCCGACAGGCCGCGTGATCGCATCAGGATGCCCTTGGCGCGGTCGATGACCTTGCGGTCCTCCAATTCACTGCGGGCTTCCTCAAGTTCGCGCGCCATCCGCGAGAACGCGTTGAAGCGGCTGATCGCCATGTCGAGGATCGGCTTGACGCGCTCCTGGCGCAGCCCGTCGACGACATAGGCGGAGACCCCCGCTTCCACCGCAGCTTCGATTGAAGCCTGATCCGACCGGTCCACGAACATGGCGATCGGCCGCTTCACCACGCGAGAAAGCTGGAACATGTTTTCAAGCATATCGCGGTTGGGATTTTCGAGATCGATGACGATTACGTCCGGTTCGATCTCGGCAATGCGCCGCGCTATTCCCGCAACATCGTGAACGACCGTGACCTGCTCATGCCCGGCCTCCCGCAATCCCGCCTCGATGATGGAGGCGCGGATGTGGTTTTCGTCGATCACCAGGACGGTGAGGGATTTCCGGATCATGCCGCATTTTGCGCACGCAGCGTGATTGTGCAATGCGGCATGGCGAGAATTGACGAAGTCATCGCTTCGGGGACCGTAACATGTTCGCGGAACCGACCGTTAAGCCTCTGTAAACGCATCTGACTTTGCTTTTGTATCCACCGCGCTATTTCCCAATTGCGACCTTGTCTCGCTGGCTTTGAAATTGGAGGTTTCCATGGATCGGCGATTATTTCTGACAGGAGTGTTTGGCGTTGCTGGGGCAGCGGCCCTTGCGAGCGCAGTTCGGCCAATCAACGCGGTGGCCGGCGTACCGAGCGCCAGAAGTGGCATCCTCGATGAACTCGACGCGCTGGAGACAGAGCCGTTCGAAGATGAGGATACTCAGGCGGAGCCGGTCCGACATCGGAGCTGGCACCGCAGGCGGCGGCGCCGGCGGCGGGCTTGGAGAAGGGCCTGTCGTCGTGCCTGGCGATATGGCCGTCTGCGCAGACGGTGTTTTCGCAGGCGTGTTTGGGTCTGGGGCTGGTATTATTAGCAGTTAGTGTGCTGAAAACCCCGGTGATTGCCGGGGTTTTCAGTCTCAGACTAGCCGAATACGGATCAGCCAGTCCTTCGCGCTCAGAAATTTCTACCAAACATTCCTGACCCCTAATGCAAACCATTCCGTGACCTGCGAGTTGCGGCAGGGCGGGGTAGGGACATGCAGACATGGCAAAGCGTGAAAGGCTGGGCTACCCCCCACTTGCCGAGGCCATTCGGCAGTTCATCAGCGCTGAAGACAATCGCCATCACGTACACAAGCTGCTTGGGCTGGAGGTCGGAATTGACGCCAACGCTGGCATCATTGCTTGAGGCGATCGGCAAGGCCAGTCGGGACGAAACTCCATAGCTGCCCTGACGGGTCCTGCTAAGGAAACCCGCCGCCGTTGAGAACAAGCGACGGGCCCACAACGGCTGTGCTTCCACGGAGAACTGGCCGCCGCAATTCTAAACCCGCGCGGGCCTACATCGTTCCTCTTCCCGCTCTAAATTACCCTCCATGGCAACCTACTGGTTCTCCCCTCCGGTGTTCGTGAAGACCGAAATGGTCGGTGTCAGCTATGCCTGTAACAATGTCCGAGGTGCATCCGAGCAGCTCCTGAAGTGGTCCAAGAGGGCCCAAGTGGAAACGTGCGTCGGCCCTCTGCCTTCAAGCCCTGGGGGGTGAGGAGGTTGACCCTAAGGAAGTACGCAAGGACTTGGAGGCTGCTGCCGAGGAGGAGGGGGTACTATGGCCCATGAAGCTCTCACTTTAGCTCGCATGAGCCTGTTATCCGATGGGTCGTAAGAAAATTTGGCCCGGATATTCCGACCCCTCCTTTTGACCCGTTGAACCCGCTCACCCGAATTGTCTATCCGAGCTAGCTCAAGCGGCCGATTTGGGGGCGATCTTTATCGGCTACTAATGACCTGTCGCTTGACGCTGGGGTAGATTGGGTGGGCACGCGCGTCAGGCCGGAGTGTAGGCTGGGGTACGGAAGTCGCAATCTTTGAAGGTCCGTCCCCGGCCGCACTCTTGAGACACCCGCCCGGGTGGCCTGGGGGCGGCACTAGCCGGTGTAAGACTGACAGGGTGCCCAAGGCTCCGCTGTCTGGTTCCTGTCATCGCTCAGTCACTATTTAGTTGTGCTGCCACTGCACCCCGCGAAGGCAGCTCAAAGCAGCGGGGACTAACCCCAAGCCCCCCACCCGGTCCCCGCTGCTCATTTACCGTCACGGAACCCCGAAGGTCTAGCCGACCCAGAGCGCGATCTTCAGCGCCTATGCCAGCGCCTTCCGCATCGCCCTCGTCGCATGCTCCAGCCGCCTCTCAGGCCCGCCGTATCGTTCGCTACGTCGCCAAGCGCGTGGCCCTCTCCCAAGCATCCGTGCCTAGGCCCTCGCCTCTACCAAACACATGAGCATCCCCTAAATTACCCTCATAGCTCTCCATTGGTTTCACCCTCCGGTCAACATCGAGACAGACCGACCTGGACTCACCTATGGCTGCAACAACGTCGAGGGTGCCGCCACGGAACTTATGAAGTTGGGCCAAGCGAGGACCCAAGAAGCCTGCATGGCCTGCCTTGGAGGCGAGGGCACACCCGACGACGTAAGGAAGGCCTTGGAAGCCGCTGCCAAGGAGGAGGGGTTGCTGCGCTCCTCTGGTTAGGTCTCCATTTGCGTTATTTGTTCTATCTCGTCTCACGTTGGTCGCTACAGTGCGTTTGATGGGGCAGCCCGGCAGCCCTACTTGGGGGCGCAACGGCCGCCGGCCTGGCCGGCTGGCAGGTCGGGGGGCGGTCGCCGGCTTGGGCGAAATTGTATGCCGCTTCATGCATCGTTGTTAATTTAGTAAATGATCATGATCCGTTCCCCTAGCCACCAGATAGGACGGGCCTAGACTCGATTCCGTGCGTAAAGGAGTGAGTGCCGGTGCTGGCCGGCTAGAGTTCATTCCTCCGATGATGCCAACCTTGGTGGCCAAGCCGCCTCAAGGCGATGACTGGATGCATGAAGCCAAATTCGACGGCTACCGCTCTCAAATCATCATCGGCGCCGGCGGTGTGCGGATCTTCACCCGCCGCGGCCTAGACTGGACATCGAAGTACCGCGATCTAGCTGCGGCGGCGCGAACGCTGGACGTCGAGAATGCCATCATCGACGACGAAGTCGTCGTCTTGAATGAGGCTGGGCCTGTCGGACTTTGCCGCGCTGCGCAAGGCCATCACCAGACGCCAGCACGACCTCTATTTCGTTGCGTTCGATCTCCTGCATCTTAACGGCCACGACTTGCGCGACATGGCACTTGAGGATCGGCGGGAAATCCTGGCCGGCCTCATAGGGTCTGACAGCCGCATCCAGTTCAGTGAGACCATGCCGG